>JAFDWA010000682.1 GCA_018268735.1 Actinomycetota bacterium
ATGACCGCCGGGAGGTCGATCGCGTCCTACCAGGACCGCACGGGGTCGGCGGAGGGCCGAGCGCTCGACCTGGGTGCCCTGCCGCTGATCCTCGCGGAGCCGTGCGACGGGCTGCCGAGCTTCCTGAACAAGGCGACGTTGCCGCCGGTCACCCGGACCGACTCGTCGGAGCCCGACTCTGCGGCGTCTCGTAGCACGCAGGTGCAGCTGCCGGGCGAGTTCGATGGTCCGGCCGGCGCGCCGATCGGGTTCCAGGACGCCACGGCGACCGCGACACCCTCCTCGTGGGCCTCGACGCAGACCGTCCCGACCGACATCGTGCTCCTCGGGGTCACGGGCGGCCGGACCGAGGTCAGCACCAGCCTCCAGAACGGGGTCCGCGAAGCCCATGCCGTGTCGACCGCCGACCAGGTGCGCGTGCTCGGCGGCGTGTTCACCTTCAACCAGGTGCGGTGGGAGGCGACCGCGCGCTCCGGCGCGAAGACGACCGCGGAGGGATCGTTCACCTTCGCCAGCGCTTCGATCCTCGGCACCCCGAAGCCGGTCGCCGAGGTGATGAAGGACCTGCAGGGGTTCAAGGAGACGACGGAGAAGTTCCTCGCCCCGCTCGGCGTGACGTTCGACCTCCCGTCGGTCCAGGTCCGCGACGACGGCGTGAAGGTCACCCCGATGGGGTTCCGGATCGCGAACCCACCGCTCGGGATCAACGTGCTCCTCCCGTTCCTCGGTCAGAACGCCGATCAGTTCGATGCCTGGCGCAAGGACATCGTCGCGAAGGACTGCCGCAACAAGACCATGATCACCGTGGTCGACGTGCTCCTCAGCGCGTTCGGCGGCTCGGGTTCCATCGAGGCGCTCGTCGGCGGTGTCGACGTGGCGACCCACGACGTCGACTACTCGGTTCCCGCCCTGCAGGACGCGCCGCCGCCGACCGAGGTGGCGACGACCGCCCCGGAGGCACCGATCGAGCCGACCAGCACCGCACCGACGCTCGGATCGGCTGATCTGGGCACCGCACAGCTGGCCTCGACGCCGGTCAGCGTGGAGTCCGCGAAGGTCTCGACGCCACGTGTCGTGACCCCGGCGAAGCGCAACAAGGCAGCGACGGAGCAGGCGGTGCTGCCTGCCGCCTCGGTGAACCGCTACGAG
>JAFDWA010000683.1 GCA_018268735.1 Actinomycetota bacterium
CACCCGGCAGGGCCGTCGGGGCCGTCTGCCTCGGCACCGTGGGCAGCGGTCTGGTCGACCGAACCGTTGGTCCGGGACGCGGCGTCGACGGTCGCCGCGGCGCCCACGAGGTCGGCGTCGCCGGTGGCGGATCCCAGGTACGCGGCGAGCACGGCCTCGTTCGAGCGGATCTCCGACGGCGTCCCGTGGGCGATCACCTGGCCGAAGTCGAGGACCGACAGGTCCTCGCACACGCGCATCACCAACGAGATGTCGTGCTCCACGAGCAGGATCCCGAGCCCCGCCCCGGCCAGGGTGACGAGGAGATCACCGAAGTCGTCGGTCTCGCGCTCGTCGAGCCCCGATGCGGGCTCGTCGAGGAGCAGGACGCGCGGCCGGGCGACGAGCGCCCGCCCCAGCTCCACCAGCCTGGCCTGACCGGTGGGCAGCGACCCGACCGGCAGGTCAGCGACGTGGTCCAGGTGCAGTCGCTCGAGGATGAGCTCGATCTCCTCGGCGGGCGACGGGTCGGCGCCGGCAGCCACGAACGCTGGTGCGGTGCTGCGGCCGCGGGCCCACCCTCGACGGATCTCGAGGCCGACGCGGATGTTGTCGCGCACGCTCAGCGAGGAGAACACCTCGAGGCGCTGGAAGGTCCGCCCGATCCCCGTGCGGGCGCGGCGATGCGTGCTCAGCCGGGAGATGTCGCGACCGTCGAGCAGGACCTGCCCCGACGTCGGGGTGATCACGCCGCACACAGCGTTGAAGGTCGTGGTCTTGCCGGCGCCGTTCGGGCCGATCAGCCCGGCCACCTGGCCGGGGGCGACGGAGAGCGACACCCCGCCGACCGCGAGGTGACCGCCGAATCGGACCGAGAGGTCCCTGACCTCGAGACCGCTCACGTGGTGCTCCCGGACGCAGTCGACGACAGCGCGGCGCCAGCAGGCATCTCCTGCTCGTCGAGGCCGATCATGCGACCGGCGTCGAGTGCGTCGGCCCGCGTCAGCGGACGGTCGAGACCGAGCTCGTCAGGTGAAGGTGCCTCCCTCGGCTGCATCGCCTCGGGCATCACGCCGAGCACCCCGACCGCGACGCGCACCGCCAGGAACGCGAACACGCCGATGCCCAGGACGCGCCACCCGTTCGAGGCGATCACGTCGGCCCACGGGA
>JAFDWA010000684.1 GCA_018268735.1 Actinomycetota bacterium
ATCACCGACGCCCAGTTCAAAGCCATCCCCGTCACCGCGCACGACTGGCACGGCGAGTGGAACTACACCATCGCAGCGTAACGCTCAATCAAACCCGCGGCGGACCCTATCCGGCCAGCCCACGCAGGCCTTCGGCGAAGGCGACCCAACCGAGCATGAAGTCGGTGACTGGGCCGCCGTCGGCGGCCCGCTCCAAGCGGGGGCCAACGATGCCGAGCAGGTTTGCCGCAACGGCCAACTCGTACCGTTCCTTCCAGCGTTCGTGGTCTGGAAGCTCTTGATCCTCGGCAGTGGTCGCGACGAGTTCGACCAACTTGGCTTCGAGCTCTGCGTGAACCGACAGTGGGGCTCGGTCGTAGGCGATCACGGGCGAGTCGGTGAGTGTGACCTCGATCGCTGGGTGGCGGTCCTCGACTGGGCTGGTCACGCGTAGGTAGTGACCGATCTTCGCTGCGTCGAAGACATAGTCGCCCTTGCCCCAGTCCTTCGGATCGATCAGTCGCACGCGCACACCACCGTCCTCGGCCGCCCCCCACAGGATGTTCTCGGGGTTCGGGTCACCATGGACGAACGTGCTGAACGGAGGGGCAACGGTGCCGAGTCGTTCTTGCGCTCTGTCGAGCAGGGGGCCCCAGCCGCTCTTGACCTCGAAGCTCGAATCACCAGTGCGAACCGACAAGGCCACGTCTCGTGGTGGGAGCAGGCCGCGTTCAACAGCGTGCGCCAGCCGACCCTCAGCCCGCACGAAGTAGTCCTCGACGACGTTCGGGATCACTCGCTTCTGGCGCGTCGCCAGGTACGCGGGCGCGAGAACCTGGTTCCAGGCGAGTTCCAGCACGCGTGACCTCATCGTCTCATCACCGCTGACCAAGAGGGAGGCGAACGTGGCGTACTCCTCCAGGTTCTCCATCAAGTAGCCGTAGATCGGTCCGATGTCGTCGACGGCGAAGATCTGGGGGAACGCACTGCGGGTCGCTTCAGGCAACCGAGGGTCGGTGGAGGCGTAGCGCAGGTGGTGGGCTTCTGCAACGAGCGCCGGTGATCGATCGACCTTCACCACGAACGTGAGCGTGGTGTTCACCCGTGCGACGAGCATCGCAGTGTTACCACCCGCGAACGAGTGGAGGTCAGACACAGTGATCGCGCCGA
>JAFDWA010000685.1 GCA_018268735.1 Actinomycetota bacterium
AGTGGAACTGGTAGGGCACCGTGCGGTCGGCCCGGTCGGCGATGAGGTCGTAGGCGAACGGCTGGTACCAGTCGATGAACGGGTCCTCGGGCATCTTCGTCGACTGCTCGACCTTGCCGAGCACCGCGATCGGCCCGCCGTGGGCGGCATGGGTCCGGGCGTGCTCACGCAGGAAGTCCCGCGTGACCCACACGTCGTCGTTCATGAACAGGACGTAGTCGCCCACCGCCGCCCGGAGACCCTGGTTGCGCTTCACCGCCGGCAGCCGCTCGTCGCTCGACAGCAGTCGGACCGGCGACGACGCCGTCTCCGACACCAGCCGGACCATGTCGGGCGTGTCGTCGGTGGAGTTGTCGCACACGAGGATCTCGTAGCGGTCCGACGGGTAGTCCTGATCGAGCAGCTGCAGCAGCGTCTGGTGGACGACGTCGCTGCGGTTGTAGGTGGGCAGGATGATCGAGAAGGTCGGGTGCTCGTCCGACGGGCTCATCGCGTCAACCTGCCTGTCGCTCGAGGATGGCGCTCAGCACACGCTCCGGCAGGACCCGGACGCCGACCGCCACGAGCCGGGCGTCGAGGCCCGCCGCGTAGCGCGGGCGGGGCCGCGGTCGGAACAGCGCGTGGGTCACCGCCGCCACGACCTTCTCCGGTCCGGGTGCGTTGGATGCGATCTTCGAGATCTCCCCGTCGAGACGCTCCACCGCCGGGCCGTACAGCTCCATCGCCTCTGGACCGACGAGCTCCTTCACCCGCTCGACGGTCCTCGACCCCTTCTCCCAGATCGCGGTGCCGACCGCTCCCGGATCGACGAGGCTGACGTCGATCCCCCAGGGCGCGACCTCGGTCCGGAGCGATTGGGCGACCGCGGCGATCGCGTGCTTCGACGCCCCGTAGGGGGCCCCGAACGGCGTCGACACCATCGCGGCGACCGAGCCGATGAACACGATGCGACCACGGGCGGTGCGGACCGACGCCATCATCGACTTCGTCACGGAGACCTGGCCGACGACGTTCACCTCGAGCTGTCGTCGCCACTCGTCGAGCGGGAGGAACTCGACGGGCCCACCGAGTGCGATCCCGGCGTTGTTGACGAGTCCGTCGAGTCCGTAGCGACCCACCTTCGAACGCACCAGGTCGGATGCCTCGC
>JAFDWA010000686.1 GCA_018268735.1 Actinomycetota bacterium
GAACGGGATGGCCTGCGGCGGCGCCTTCTACCTGCTGGCCGAGTCCGACGTCATCCTCGCGGCCGAGCACGCCACGTTCTTCGATCCGCACGTCACCTACGGGATGGTCGCCGCGTTCGAACCGATCCTGCTGTTGCGTCGGATGCCGTTCGGCGAGGTGCTGCGCATGGCGATCACCGGTGCGCACGAGCGGGTGGGTGCTGCGACCGCACTGCGCATCGGGCTGGTCAGCGAGGTGCTGCCCGCCGCCGAGCTCCTCGAGGCGGCGCACCGGCTCGCCGCGGAGGTGGCATCGCAGCCGAGCGTCGCGGTGCAGGCGACCGTGCGGACGCTGTGGGCGGCCAGGGACCTGCCGGGCCTGCAGGCGGTCGATCTCGGCAACCTGTTCCTCGAGCTGGGCACCTCGATCGAATCGCTCGAGGAGGGCCAGGCGGTCTTCGCGTCCGGCAGGCGGATCGAGCCCCGGATCCGCTGACCTCGGCACCGGTCGGTGCCGGGCGGTGCCGGTCACGCGGTTGGCGGGTGTCCTGTCGACGACGGTGACCGCCGGGCCCGGGCGAGCTCGAAGACCCGGAACTCTCGACCGGTGACGTGCGTGTAGACGTCCCAGTTGGGGTACCACGCCACCAGCTCGGCCCACCTCGCCGCGCGCTCCTCACCGGTGAGCAGCCGGGCGTCGACGGGGTAGGTGTGGCCGCGGAAGGTGACCGTTGCGTGTGGATCGGCGAGCAGGTTGGTGGTCCATGCAGGATGGTGCTCGGCAGCGAAGTTGCTGCCCACGACGACCAGCCGTCCCTCCTCCACCGGCACCGCTGCCAGCGGTGTCTCCCTGAGCTGGCCGGTCTTCGCTCCCGTCGTGACGAGCAGGCACATGGGGTTCGCCGACGTGTCGAGCAGGCGGCCACCGCTCAACCGGTGCACGGCGCGGTGCACCCGTGGCAGCACGGCGGGGGCCACGGTCCGGAACGGGGTGGAGGTCAGGACCCGTGACGGGATCCTGATCTGGTCGACCCAGCCCATCGGACCACGGCGTTGCGGCAGCGGTGCCGACCGGTTCCCGACGCCCAGCACCTCGGCTTCGAAGAGCCGCAGGCTCGCCCACGCCAGCTCCGGCGGGAGTCCGCCGACCATCGGGTTCAGGACG
>JAFDWA010000687.1 GCA_018268735.1 Actinomycetota bacterium
GGTGCATCGTGACCCGCCGACCTGGGCGTCGCACGGCGACCCGGGTTCCTCCTGCAGGTCCTGGTCGGCGCGACCTCGCCAGGGCCCTCGTCGCTGTCGCCCTGCTCGTCGGGCTCGCACTCGTCACCGGGTGCTCCGGGGACGACGACGCCGGCCGCTCCCGGGCAGAGCGCACGAGGTCCTCGGCGTCGACGACGAACGGCTCGGCCGCCACTGCAGCAGAGGACCGACCGATCGCACCCGGTGCGCTCCGGCTCGTGGACCTCGGCGTCCCCGTCGAGCATCCCACCGACCTGACGTTCCGGCCCCGCAGCACGTCGCTGCTCATCGCCGAGCGCGGTGGAGCGATCCGCGAGGCCGTGGCCGACGGGGAGGGGTTCCACCTCGCCGACGGTGCGGTCATCGACCTGGGTGCGGCCGTCGGACCCACCGACGTCGAGCGGGGCCTGCTCGGCATCGCGGTCGCCCCGGACGGCAAGCACGTGTACGCCAGCTACACCGAGGCCACCCACGGCGACTCCCGGATCGACGAGTACCCGCTCAGCGGTCGCGACGGATCGCTCCGGGCGGATCCGGCCGGGCGACGCCAACTCGTCACGATCGTCCAGCCGTTCCCGAACCACAACGGCGGGTCGCTCCGCTTCGGTCCTGACGGGATGCTGTACGCGGGCTTCGGCGACGGCGGCGGTGCCGGCGACCCGAACGGCAACGGCCAGTCGCGCGCCACGCTGCTGGGCAAGGTGCTGCGCATCGACCCGAGCACGGCGGATGGCATCCCGAAGGACAACCCCTTCGTCGACGAACCGGGGGCGGAGCCGTTGATCTGGTTGACCGGCGTCCGCAACCCGTGGCGCATCGACGTCGACCCGCCGACCGGCGACCTGTGGATCGGCGACGTCGGGGAGAACCGCTTCGAGGAGATCGATCTGCTCACCGAGGCCGACGGCGCGGGCCGTGGCGCCAACCTCGGGTGGAACCTGTTCGAGGGCACGAGTCGCTTCGACCGACCCAAGCCCGCTCCCGGAGCTGCGAGCGCCGGTCCGTTCACCGCGCCGATCTTCACCTACTCCCACGACCAGGGCTGCTCGATCACCGGCGGCGTCGTCGTCCGCGACCCGACGCTTCCGGGGCTGACTGGCGCGT
>JAFDWA010000688.1 GCA_018268735.1 Actinomycetota bacterium
CTCGTCGTCGATCCCCAGCCGGGCGAGCCCGATGCTCGCAGGGTCGTCGTCGTCGAGCTCGAGCTCGTTCACGAGGAGGTCCACGACCATCTCGACGTCGACGTCCTCGCGGTGCGAATGCGTCTCTGCGGGCATCGATCAGCCCCGGCTCGGGTTTCGGTGGATGTCGGGCATCTGCAGGGTCCTGGTCCTTCCTGCGACCACCTCGCAGTGGCCGACCACACGGAGTGCCAGGTTTCTTACACCGTCGACTAGACAAACACCAGAGGTGTCAGGCGTCGACGAGCTCGCCGTGGTTGAACGCGTCGTACGCGGCGAGGTCCAGGAAGCCGTGACCCGAGTAGTTGAAGAGGATCACCTTCTCCTCCCCCGTCTCCTTGCACGCCAGCGCCTCGTCGATCGCCGCGCGGATCCCGTGGGCGGTCTCCGGCGCAGCGACGCGGCCCTCGACGGTGGCGAACTGGCCTGCCGCCTCGAACACCTTCGCCTGCGGGTAGGCCACCGCGTCCATGCGGCCGGCTTTCACGAGCAGCGAGATGATCGGCGAGTCGCCGTGGTAGCGGAGGCCACCAGCGTGGATGTCGGGCGGCATGAAGTCGTGGCCGAGGGTGTACATCGCCATCAACGGCGTCATGCCCGCCGTGTCACCGAAGTCGTACTCGTAGGTCCCCGCCGTCAGCGTCGGACACGACGTCGGCTCCACGGCGAGCAGTCGCACCGCGGGGTCCTCCATGAACGGCAGGGTGATGCCACCGAGGTTGGAGCCGCCGCCGCACGGGGCGATGACGACGTCGGGTCGCGTCTCGCCCGCCATCTCGAGCTGCTCCTTGGCCTCGAGGCCGATCACCGTCTGGTGCAGCAGCACGTGGTTGAGCACCGAGCCGAGCGCGTAGTGGGTGTCGTCACGGCCGACCGCGTCGCGCACCGCGTCGCTGATCGCCATGCCGAGGGACCCGGGCGAGGAGGGATCGTCGACCGGTGACGGCACGCACTGCGCACCCCAGGTCTCCATCAGCACCCGCCGGTACGGCTTGCTCTCGAACGAGGTGCGCACCATGTACACCTTGCACTCGAGATCGAACTGCGCCGAGGCGAACGACAGCGCTGTGCCCCACTGTCCGGCCCCTGTCTCGGTGGTGAGCC
>JAFDWA010000689.1 GCA_018268735.1 Actinomycetota bacterium
GTGCTCGGCGAGACGGCCAAGGCCCAGATCGACGCGGCACACGTCGCTGTCGTGCGCGCCGGGCGGGGCGATGCCGACGCCGCCGTCGCGGCGGAGGTCGAGGTCCTGTCGAGGTACGGCTTCGACTCGTACCTCGACTACACGATCGCCACCTCGACGCGCAGCGTCGGCCAGGCAGTCGAGGCGAAGCTGGCCGAGCTCGACGACCACGTCGATCACCTCGACCGAGCGCTCGACGACGCCCGGGCAGCGGCAGCAGAGCATCTGGAGCGTCTGGCAGCCGAACGTGAACCAGCGCAGCAGAAGGTCACCGATCTGCTCGGCTACCGGCCGTCGGGCTCCTCGCTCGAGCACCTCGCACGACTTCCCGAAGTTCCCGTTGCGGTGACCCGGCTGACCTTGACGCTCGACGAAGCCGCCGAACAGGCGCAGCTCGAGCTCGTGCGCTCTCGTGACGCTGTGGCAGCGCTCGAGGCAGAGCGCGACGACATCGAGAGCCGTCGACGTGAGCTCGAGTCCCGACGCGCGGAGCTCGACACCCGGATCGTCGAGCTCGACGACGTGTTGGAACGAGCATCCGCGAAGCTGGCGGTCCTCGAAGATCGGCGTCGCCGCGCCACCCTTGATGCAGAGACAGCCGAAGCCGAGGTCGAATCCGCAGCTGCAGCGCTCGACCACCTCCTGCGGACCGATCGGTCGAGCTACAGCACCGGCGACGTTCCAGCGGCCATCGATGCCCTCCTCGCCCGGGTGGAGCCTCCGTCGGGCCGGGTCCTGCCGGTGGTGCTGGTGGACGTGTTCGAACCCTTCGAAGCCGACGCCGCCGTGGCGGCCCTCGATGCGCTCGCCATCCGATCCGAGCACTGCCAGCTGATCTACGTCACGAACGACGCCCGCATCTGCGACTGGGCCCGGACGTTGGATCCGGCCCGCGGCCGGTTCGAGTCGGTCGCGCAGGGCCGCTGGTCACCGCGACGCCTCGGTCGTCGGATGCTCGGTCGACGGAACCGGTCCGACCACGGCATCACTCGGTGAGTCGCCCGTGGTGTTGTCGGCGAGCGTGCGGTGCTCGGGTGTCCGGGTGTCCGGATCAGTCGGTGAGTCGCCCGTGGGGTTGTCGGCGAGCGGGCGGTGGCCGGGTG
>JAFDWA010000068.1 GCA_018268735.1 Actinomycetota bacterium
CGGCTCGTCGTGAAGCTCCGCTCGCAACACGTCGAGCTCGTGTTCTGCGGCGTCGAGCCGCACGTCCGTGACGAGCTCGCCCGCGACGGGGTCGTGGCGCTCGTCGGTGAGGAGCGGTTCTTCGACTTCCCAGAGGACGTGGTCGCCGCGTTCCGACGTCGCTGAGGCGCGCCCGGACCTCAGGTCGTCGCCATCGCCTCGACCATCTCGATCCGCGTCGCACGGCGCGCCGGGGCGATCGACGCGATCACGCCGGCGAGCACGCCGACGAGCGCGATCAGCGCCAGCCGGGTCCAGTTCACGTTCAGCGGGATGTGGCCGGGCAGGCTGCCGATCATCACCCAACCGAGGAGCAGTCCCGCTCCGACGCCGATGATCGTGCCGAGCAGACCGATGAGCACGGCTTCGGTCCGGACCATCCAGGCGACCTGGCGTCGCGTCATGCCGAGCGCTCGCAGCATCCCCAGCTCACGGCGCCGCTCGAAGATCGACAACGTGATCGTGTTGACGATGCCGACCAGCGCGATCACGACGCTCATGCCGAGCAGGGCGTTGACCGCCCCGATGAGGAAGTCGAAGATCTGGCTGACGATCTCGCCGATGAAGTTGCCCGGTTGCACCTGGGTGCCGGCGTGGGTCGCGACGAGGCGATCGAGACGTCGACCGACCGCTTCGGCCTGGCCCGGTTCCACCCGGACGAACACCGAGGTGACCGGGTGCTCTCCGGCGACCGCCGTGAAGCGCTCCCGGTCGAGCAGCGTGCCGAGCAGCAGCGTGTCCAGCTTCGGCTCGAGGGTCGCGAGGACGTCGACGCCGACCGGGCTCCCGTCGGGGGAGACGAGCTCGATCGACTCGCCGAGCCGCCCCGGGGTCGCTGCGATCGAGCGGTCGCTGCCCGGTCCCGCTCCGCCGCCACCGCTGGTGCTCGCACCGCCGAGGTCGGTGACGGCTGCTCCTCTGCCGGCGGCGACGTCCTCGAGCGAGCCGCTTCGGACCTCGAGGCCGGTGGTGCGCCGCAGCTCGTCGATGTCGGCGCCTGACACGAGCGCGACCTCGCCGCTGGTGGTGAGGACGCCCGCCTGGCTGACCGGGCCGATGTCCGCGACGCCCTTCGTCGTTCGCATCTGAGCCACGAGATCCGGAGCGACGCCGCTGCGGTCGCCGGTCACGATGAAGTCCGATGAGGACAGCGCGTTGATCCGCTCGACCGTCCAGGTCTTCAGGGCGTCGCCCGACACCGTCACGAGCGTGACGAGGAACAGCCCGATCACCAGGGCGTTCGCGGTCGTCGCTGTCCGCTTCGGGTTGCGCCCAGCGTTGTCGACCGCGAGCCGGGCGGTGACGCCCGAGCGCCGCGCTGGGATCCGCAGCAGCGACGCGAAGAGACGAGCGACGAGCGGTCCACCGACGACGAGTCCGACGAACAACAGGAGCGATCCCGGACCGAGGAACCAGCCGCTCGCGGTCCCGAACCTGTCGGCGAGCAGCAGGACGATCGCTGCCACGAGGCAGGCACCACCGATGACGGCTCGTGCGATCGACGCTCCCGAGCGGTCGACAGCGGCGTCACGCATCGCCTCCACCGGCTTCGTCCGCCCCGCCCGGACCGCCGGGACGATGACCGACAGGACCGTCACGACGGTGCCGACGACGAGGCACAGGACGACGGTCCCGGTGCTGAGCGCCACGCCCGAGCCCGGGAGCTTGATGTCGAACGCGCCGAGCACGGCCTGGAGCGCGACTGCGAGCGCGGCACCGAACGCGACACCGACCGCGCTGGACACGAATCCGACGACCGCTCCCTCGAGGACCAGCGAGCGTCGCACCTGACCCGGGGTCCCGCCCACCGCCCGGATCAGCGCCAGCTCCCGGAAGCGTTGCGTCACGACCACCGAGAACGTGTTGAAGATCACGAAGCCGCACACGAACAGCGCGAGGTACGCGAACCCCTGCAGGACGGGGCGGAGCAGGTCGATGAACCCGGCGTCGGCATCCTGCTGGCTGGCGCGGAAGTCGTGGCCCGAGGTGATCTCGAGCGACTGGGGCAGCGTGTGGCGCAGCGCCGTCATCGTCGTTGCGGGATCCTTCGCCGCGACGAGGATGGCGTTCCAGGCCGGGCTGCCCGGTGACAGCAACCGGAGCGAGGTGGCGGGAGCGAACGACAGCGTGCCACCCGGGTCGACCGAGTCCGTGCGCCCGAAGCCGGAGATGCCGACGACGGTTGCGCTGCTCGGACCCGCTGGGGTGCCGAGGCGCACCGTCGAGCCGACGTGGAGGTCGTTGTCCGCAGCGGTGCCGCGGTCGACGACGACCTCGCCGTCGGCGGTCGGTGCGCGACCGGCCTCGATGGTGAGCGGGTTCAGCTGCGCTTCGGGGATCCACGCGCGTCCCTTCGCCCGCGGCGTCGAGGACGCTCCGGTGCGGTCGAGGATGGCTGCCGTCGCGCTGAGCTCGCCCGCTGCCGCGGTCACGCCCGGGGTCGCAGCCACCTCGCTCAGCACGTCGGCCGGCACCGACGCCCCGAACTCGGCGAGCGACGCAGCGGGCTCGACCACGACGTCCACGCCGGCGTACTGACGCTGCACGTTGCCCGACAGCGCGACGCGCATCGCATCGGTCAGCATCAGCCCGGCGGCGAGGAACCCGACGCCGATGATCACCGCCAGCGCGGTCGCGACGAACCGGGTGACGTTGGCCCGGAGGGTGGTCAGCGCGTACCGGAGCATGGCGTGTCAGAGCCCGAGTCGACCCATGCGAGCAAGGATCGACTCGCGGGTCGGTTGGAGCAGCTCGTCGACGATCCGGCCGTCGGCGAGGAACAGGATGCGGTCCGCGTACGCGGCGGAGACCGGATCGTGGGTGACCATGACCACTGTCTGGCCGAACTGCGAGACGGCGTCCGCCATGAACGTCAGGATCTCTGCAGAGGCGCGCGAATCGAGGTTGCCGGTCGGCTCGTCGGCGACGACGATCTCCGGTCGCTCGACCAGCGCCCGAGCGACCGCCACCCGTTGCTGCTGGCCACCGGAGAGCTCCGAGGGCTTGTGTCGAAGGCGGTCGGCGAGCCCGACGGTCGCCACCACGTGCTCCATCCAGTCGCGTTCGGGCTTGCGTCCCGCGAGTGCGAGCGGGAACGCGATGTTCTCTGCGGCGCTCAGGGT
Source organism: Actinomycetota bacterium (assembly GCA_018268735.1). Classification (GTDB taxonomy): domain Bacteria; phylum Actinomycetota; class Acidimicrobiia; order Acidimicrobiales; family Microtrichaceae; genus Dermatobacter. The sequence goes on from JAFDWA010000068.1 coordinate 3,162, forward strand.
GGGGAGGAGGTTGAACTGCTGGAAGACGAAGCCGATCTTCTGGCGTCGCAGCAACGTCAGCTGCTTCTCGGAGAGGCGCGTGATGTCCACGTCGCCGATCAGCACCTGTCCGGCGGTGAGTCGGTCGAGCCCGGCGGTGCACTGCATCAGCGTGGACTTGCCGGAACCCGACGGGCCCATGATGGCGGTGAAGCGTCCGCGCTCGAAGCCGACGGTCACACCGTCGAGCGCGCGGACCTCGGCCTCGCCGGTCCCGTACACCTTCGTCGCGCCCAGCACCTGCGCCGCCCACTGCAGGGTCGCGTCGGTCATCCCGGAGCCGGGTCCCAGTCGACGGCGACGTGGTCGAAGCCGGCCGCCCCGAGGAACGTCCGCAGCCACTGCTCGGTGTTGGTCCGGGCCTGGCCCAGCACGTCGGACTGCTTCGCCGCGGCCTCGAGCTTCTTCGACGCGGCGCGGTACAGCGGGGCGTCGTCGGTCGGGTTCGACGAGAACACGTCGGCGATCCGATCGACGATCCCACGGTCGCGCGACACGATGCGCGCCGAGCCGACGTCGATGTCGGCCTTCGAGAGCTGCGGTTGCGGGAGCCGCAGCCGGATCGACCTCCCGTCGTCGGACACCTGGACCGAGCCCGGGCCGAGGTCGCCGAAGTCGACCGTCGCCCGCACGGTCCCGGTCACGATCGCGGTCACCCGCTCGCCCTTGATGAACCCCGGCAGGAACGAGTCGTTCTCGATGTCGACGTCCTGTGTGAACGATGCTGTTGCGGCGGTGAACTCCTCGAGCTTCTGGATGCGCTGCAGCACCGCCGGGCCGGAGCGGTCCACGGTCTTCGTGCCGAACGGGTCGATCACGCCGAGCAGCCCGACGAGCACCAGCGCCACGAGCGCGATCGCGATCACGACCAGCGAGACGGTCGCCAGGACGCCGATGCCTCGACGCGGGGATCCCGGCATGGTGGAGCGCGGCATGGTGGAGCGCGGCATGGCCGCACACGGTATCGGCGCAGGTGCCTTCCTCGGTGGCACGCGAGCCGTGGTTACGCTGGCGTCGTGTCCGACGATCCCCCGACCGCACCCGGCGATGCAGCTCCGAGCGATGCGCTGGCGGCCGGTGCGACGAGCGAGACCGACGACGGGCTGCACCGTCCGCCTGCCGCGCTGCTGATCGGACTCGTCGTGATCCTCACGGCGCTCGTCGCGATCGGTGGCGTGCTGATCTACCAGCGCTCGACGGTCCCCGGAGCGGGTTCCGTCGACGTGGGCTTCATGCAGGACATGACCACCCACCACCAGCAGGCGTTGGAGATGGCGTCGGTCGCGGCGGAGAAGGCCAGCGATCCCGACGTTCGGTCCTTCGCCCGGGAGATCCTGACGTTCCAGTCCTACGAGAACGGCTACATGGAGGCGCTGCTCGAGGACTGGGGACAGTGGCCCTACCCGCAGGACCGCACCGCGATGACCTGGATGGGGATGTCCTCGACGCCGTCGGAGATGCCCGGGATGCAGCCTGAGTCCGCCATCGACGCGATGCAGGAGGCGACGGGGCTCGACGTCGATGCCCGATTCATCAAGATGATGATCGACCACCACCGCGGTGGCATCCACATGGCGACCTATGCAGCCGAGCACGCATCGGATCCGAGGGTCCGGTCGCTCGCCCAGCGGATGGTCACCCAGCAGGGCGGCGAGATCGCCGACTTCCAGCGGGCCGCGGCACGGCTCGGCATCCCGCTCACGTGAGCCTGCCCGAGACCTCTCCCGCGGCGTCGGTCGGCGTCGGCCCGCACCCGTTGCCCTGGCCGGAGGATCCGCGTCTGGATCCCGAGCTGCTGGCCGACGGCGACCGGCGAAACGTCGTCGATCGCTACCGCTACTGGAGCGTCGACGCGATCGTCGACGACCTCGACGGTCGTGGCCACGACTTCCACGTGGCGATCGAGAACTGGCGTCACGACCTCAACATCGGAACCGTCGTGCGCAACGCGAACGCGTTCGGTGCCCGGACGGTGCACATCGTCGGGCGTCGTCGCTGGAACCGCCGCGGTGCGATGGTGACCGACCGCTACGTGCACATCGAGCACCACGACACCGTCGAGCTCCTCCTCGCCCGGTCGCGTTCGGAGGGGCTGTCGGTCGTGGGGATCGACAACCTCGCGGATGACCATCCGAGCGGATCTGCGGCGCTCGAGAGCCGGCCGCTGCCGCGTCGCTGCGTCCTGCTGTTCGGCCAGGAGGGCAGCGGGCTGTCCGACGCTGCGATCGCCGGGTGCGACGAGGTGCGTGAGATCCCGATGTACGGCTCGACGCGGTCGATCAACGCCGGCGTCGCCTCCGGGATCGCGATGCACGCGTGGGTGCGCGCCCATGCGGCTGCACCGTCAGGGTCGTAGGGGGTCGCTCCCGGGGTGCTCGACGGTGAAGGTGACCTCCTGGCCGAACGCGATCTCGAGGTTGTGGCCGTCGGGGTCGACGACGATCCCGTAGTAGCCAGCGGGTGGTCCCGAGTCGTGCGGCCCTGCGGTCACGAACCCCTCCGCCACCGCAGCTGCGATGCGCCGGTCGACCTCCTCGCGCGTCGCCACGCCGATGCCGATGTGGTTCCAGCCGCCGACGGGGTGGGTGACCGTCGTCTCGAGCAGCACGATGACGAACGGCCGCGTGTGGTCGGTGATCCACGCGACCCTGACCCCCTCGGAGGTCGTGCGTCGGTGTACCGGCGACATGTCGGCGTATCGAAGGTAGAAGTCGAGGCTCCGCTCGAGCCTGGACACCTGGAGCGCGACGTGGGTCAGCCCGTGGTCGGGTCGGGGCGTCACGCTCCGACGCTACCGTGGTGGCAGCACGCGATGACGGAGGACTCACGTGGTGACGGAGCAAGCAGAGCTGGGTGATTCGGTGGTCGACCTCGAACGGCACGTCGGGGTTGTGGCGACCACCCGGCGTCGGCGGGCCGTCAAGCTCGTCGCGCTGTTCGCGGCGATCATCGTGGCGCTCACGGGTGGCGAGCTGCTCGGTGGCGCCGTTGCGGGCGCTCAAACCGATCCGGGCGCACCGCCGGTCACCGAGCCGGCCCCGGCGCCCCCGCCGGCTCCGGCACCTGCTCCACCGCCGAGCCCCTTCGCTGCGTGGCCGCTGCCTGCCGGCTCCGGAACCGGTCGTCGGGTCGTCTACTCGGTCGGCCGGCAGCGGGTGTGGTGGGTCGAGTCCGACGGCACGGTCGTGAACACCTACCTCGTGTCGGGTCGTGCCGGGACGCCGTCGCCCGGGACCTACGGCGTGTACTCCAAGAGCCGCTTCGCCAGCTCCGGCAGCGCTCGCATGGAGTACATGATCCGCTTCGCCCGTGGCAGGAGCCTGGCGATCGGGTTCCACTCGATCCCCACCTCTGGTGGTCGACCGCTGCAGTCCGAGGCGCAGCTCGGCACCTACCGCTCCCACGGATGCGTCCGCCAGCGGGTCAGCGACGCCGCCGCGCTGTGGAACTGGGCGCCGGTCGGCACGCGCGTCGATGTGGTGAAGTGAGTGGGTCGTGAAGTGAGCGGGTCGTGAAGTGAGCGGGTCGTGAAGTGAGCGGCGACATCGCCGGCCTGTTCCGCCTCGACGGCCGCGTGGCGGTGGTCACGGGCGCATCGTCGGGCTTGGGCGACCGCTTCGCCCGGGTGCTGCACGGCGCCGGCGCGACCGTCGTCGTCGCCGCCCGCCGGGGCGATCGGCTGGAGGCGCTGGCGGGCGAGCTCGGTGACCGGATCGTTCCGGTCGTCGTCGACCTCGTCGATGCCGTAGCCCGGGAGCGGCTGATCGAGGCGACGTTGGGCGTTGCAGGGCGCATCGACGTGCTCGTCAACAACGCCGGCTACGGCGTTCCGGCACCGGCGACGGCCGAGACCCTCGAGCAGTTCGCGACGACGATGGAGATCAACGTCACCGCGACGTTCCACCTGTCCCAGCTCGCCGGCCGCTCGATGCTGGAGGCGGGTCGCGGCAGCATCGTGAACATCGCGTCGGTGCTCGGGATGGTCGCCTCCGCTCCGATCAAGGAGGTGTCCTACTGCGCCTCCAAGGGCGCGGTGGTGAACCTCACACGGCAGCTCGGCTGCGAGTGGGGTCGCAAGGGCGTGCGGGTCAACGCGATCGCTCCGGGGTGGTTCCCCTCGGAGATGACCCAGGCCGACATGTTCGACGACGAGGGCGGCCAGGCGTTCATCGTTCGCAACACCCCGATGGGGCGCGCCGGCGAGCTCGCCGAGCTGGACGGCGCGCTGCTGTTCCTCGCCGGTGACGCGT
>JAFDWA010000690.1 GCA_018268735.1 Actinomycetota bacterium
GTCGGTGAATGGTCGACCTGCTCGATCAGCCATGGACATGGTCATCGCGTCAACATCTTGGAGGAAGTGCGGTTCCCTCATTCCATCGGACTATTCTACTCCGCATTGACCAGCTATTGCGGATTCGCGGTCAACGACGGAGAATACAAGCTGATGGGTCTGGCTCCATATGGCAGGCCGATTTATCTACAGCGGCTTCTTGGCGAGGTCATTCACATACATGATGACGGCGAGTTCCGACTGAATTCGAAGATGTTCGACTACCAGTCGGGTCGGCGAATGTTCAGCCGAAGGCTGCAAGCGGTCCTCGGAGGACCTCCGCGTGAACCCAACGAGCCTCTCACGCAGCGCCACGCGGACATCGCCAGGTCAGCACAGGACGTCCTCGAGAGCGCGGTCCTGGGTATCGTCAGACGAGCACGACAACTGACCGGGGCCTCGGCCCTCTGCCTCGGCGGCGGCGTGGCCCACAACTGCGTCGCCAGCGCACGTGTTCGCGGAGAACAGCTCTTCGATGACGTCTGGACGTACCCCATCGCAGGCGACGCTGGAGCGTCGCTAGGAGCGGCTTTGTGGCAGTGGCACCAGATGCTCGGGAACGATCGATCTCCCCTGCCGAACGGGAGCCCCGAGGTGGTCTTCCTAGGACCGTCGTACGACGACGAGGAGGTCGGCGACTGGCTGGAGCAACTCGGAGTGGACCACCAGCACATGGACAGCTGGTCCGAGCTCAACGGGGAGGTCGCGAGACACCTAGAGGATGGACTGTTGGTCGGCTGGTTCCAGGGCAGGATGGAGTTCGGCCCTCGGGCCTTGGGGCATCGCTCCATCCTCGCGGACCCACGCCACAGTTCTGTGGTGGAACGCCTCAACACCTCGGTCAAGAACCGCGAGTCCTTCCGCCCATTTGCCCCGGCGATACTCGCGTCCTCTGCAGACGAATGGTTCGAAGTTGGAGGTGCACTTCCATACATGGCTGAAGTTGCGATGATGCGGGCTAACCGGAGGCTCGGACATGATCCTCTAGATACCGATGATTGGGAGCCCGTGGACTGCGAGCCGGACTTCGCCCAGCGATTGACACGTCGACGCTCGGAGATCCCAGCCTGCACGCATGTTGACTTCTCGGCACGCGTGCAGAC
>JAFDWA010000691.1 GCA_018268735.1 Actinomycetota bacterium
GGGGATCCATTGCGGCCTCGGCGTCATGGACACCGGACAGGCGCTGACCCGCCATCCCCGGCCCTCGGGCCGGGGCTCCATTGCGGCACCTCAGCAGCTCTCCTGCGTCTCGTAGGGCGACGACCATCCCCGGCCCTCGGGCCGGGGCTCCATTGCGGCGTCAACTCTCGGGAGACAAGCCTCGTCGGCCTGTGCCCATCCCCGGCCCTCGGGCCGGGGCTCCATTGCGGCGACGGCTCCTGCCCCGGCGCTTGGCCCGCACAGGCTCAGCCATCCCCGGCCCTCGGGCCGGGGCTCCATTGCGGCACCACCGCCGCGCTCGCCCTGGCCGAGCACCTCGCCCATCCCCGGCCCTCGTGCCGGGCTCCATTGCGGCGACCCGACCGGCGTCGCCCACCCCGACCCGCACACCGGCCATTCCCGACCGTCGGGTGGGGGTTCCAGTCGCAGCACGGCCGATGGCCTCACGCCGAGGCAGGGGAACCTTCCGTTGCGCTGCGGGCGGCAGCGATGAGCATCGGGCGGCTGAACGAGGCGCCCGCCAACCCCATGGCGATGGCGGCGACCACGATCAGGCCGAGCACGCCGACGTTCGGTGATGCGAGTCGGGCCGCGCTCAGTCCGAACCCGACCATCAGCAGGAACGAGCCTCCCAGGCCGATGACGACCGATCCGATGGTGGCGACCGCGAGGGGCAACACCGTCTGGAGTCGCCGTGCCCGTTGGAGGGTGCTCACCTCGGTGCCGCACAGGACCAAGCGCCCGATGAGGCGGCGTTGGTCGACCACCGCAGCGGCCGCGGCGACCCCTGACGCACCGAAGGCCAGGAGCAGGCCGGATGCCAGCACCGCGAACGATCCCCGCATGGCATCTGCGGTGAACGTGATGTCGCCGAAGCGGTCGTCGTCGGATGCGACGAGCGGTGTGCCACCTCTGATGGCGGTGGTGGCGGTCCGGATCCGCTCGAGCCGGGGCCCGCTCGCCAACACGACGAGGTCGACCGGTTCGCTCACCGCGCCACCCGGCTGCGTGCCGACCCGCCGCTCCTCGCCCGCTGCGGCGAGCACAGCGTCGGCGGCCGGGCGGTCCAGGACGGCTGTCGCCGCGCCGCTCGGCAACCCGTCGCGCTCCAGCGTCTGCA
>JAFDWA010000692.1 GCA_018268735.1 Actinomycetota bacterium
CTGATGTACCCGACGAGCAACTGGTGCCGGGCCCATGTCAGGACTGTGACGGGTGCGACCATGAGCAGGCAGACCGTCAGGAGCCCCGCTATAGCCTGCGCCTGGATTGTTGGTTCCTCGGAGGGCCTGATAGCCCGAAATCTGCTGAGTTCCGCTGTGAGCCGTTGTTGTACGAGCACGGCGAGCCACGCGGTGAAGGCGAGCAGGACGACGACTCCGGAGACCTCCCAGATGGTCTCCCGGTCGCCCAACGAGGGGGCGATCAGCGCGAGCGCGTTGAACGGCACTGCGGCGCGGGCGATGATCGTCAACTGCTCGAAGAGGTAGTACGGCCCTGGCGCCTGCCCGGTGAGTGCCATCGACTCGGCGAACCGGAGGTGCGCGAGGGTGTCGGTGCGTAGCCCTACGGATGCGAACGCCGGAAGATGGATCGCGCACACGACGACGGCGGTGATGGCTTCAGCAATGCGGCCCTGCTGGATCCGGACTCGCGCGTCGGCGTTCCGAACTCCCGTTGAGGCGAAAGCTGGCATGGAGACCGCAGTGTAGGGGTTTCGGCGTTGTCAGCCTATCGTCAACACGTGCCGGAGTCGACGATGCGCAGGGGAGGCGGCTGATGAGCGGGGTTGCTGACGTGGTCCCCACGCGGTTGCCGGGTCTTGCCTACCTCCTGCTCGTCCGGCAATGGGTCATGTGGGACATCAACAGCCGATACCGGCGGAGCGCACTGAGGTTCCTGTGGGCGGTCCTGCAACCGGCCTTGACGGTCGCGACCTACGTGTTCATCTTCGGGATCATCTTCTCCCAGTCAGGTGGGGAGTTGCCCTATCTCGTGTACATCTTGTCGGGCATCCTCGTGTATCGGGTGGTCGCGGGGGCGCTGTCGTCCATCACGTGCCTCGTGGACAACGCAAACCTCCTCGGCCACGTCTACTTCCCCCGGGAGGTGATCCCGATCTCGCGCGTGCTCGGCAACGGCGTCGATCTCCTGATCATGACCGTCGGCCTGGTGGTCGTCGCTCTGATCCAGGGCGTCCGGCCGACTGCCACGATCCTCCTGCTCCCGGCCGTGCTCGTATCGATGCTCGTGCTGGCCATGGGGCTGTGCATCGTCGGTTCGACCGTCCAAGTGTTCGTCA
>JAFDWA010000693.1 GCA_018268735.1 Actinomycetota bacterium
GCCACCGGACGGCGGATCGACGCCTCGACGTGGACGCCCGCGGTCATCCGCGACAGCATCCCGTACCCGCTGACGGGGGCCGCCGCGACCGCAGCGAACGCCACGATGGACCAACGCCGGGCGTGCGCCGGGCTGACGTCGACGGGGGCAGCCCGATGACCGCGTCGGTGGACGAGATGATGGCGTTCCTCGACGCCTCGGTGTCGCCGTACCACGCGGTCGCCGAAGCTGCAGCCGTCCTCGACGCCGCCGGGTTCACGGCCCTGGACCCGCTCGACCCCTGGGACGGGCGGGACGCTGACGGTCCGGCCTACGTCGCCAGAGGCGGGTCGATCGTCGCATGGGTGCCGGGATCGGAGCGTGACGCGGGTGCTCCGATGCGCCTCATCGGCGCCCACACCGACTCCCCGGGCCTTCGCATCCGGCCCCGCCCCGACCGTTCGCTTGCAGGGTTCAGGCAGCTCGCCGTCGAGGTGTACGGCGGGGCGCTGCGCAACTCGTGGCTCGACCGGGATCTCGGCCTCGCCGGTCGGGTCGCCCTGCAGGGTCTCCACGGCGACGTCGAGCACCGCCTGGTGCGCACCGGCAGCGCCGTCATGCGGGTGCCGCAGCTCGCGATCCACCTCGACCGTGAGATCTCCTCGACGGGCCTCAACCTCAACCCCCAGCAGCACCTCACCCCCGTCTGGGGACTCGGCGACTCCCACGACGGGGAGTTCCGCGCCTGGCTCGCCGAGCAGGTCGACGCCCCCGTCGACGCGGTCACGGCATGGGAGATCATGGCGTTCGACGTCCAACCTCCTGCGTTCATCGGGCCAGATGCCGAACTGCTCGCCGCGGGCCGACTCGACGACCTGGCGTGCTGCTGGGCCGCGCTCGGCGCCATCGTCGCTGCTGCCGGCAGATCAGGGGTGCAGCAGAACACCTCGGTCGTGGTGTTGAACGACCACGAGGAGGTGGGTTCGGCGACGGCGACCGGCGCCGACGGCGCCTGGTTGGAGCACGTCCTCGAACGGCGTGCGGTGGCTCTCGGCGGCACGCGGAGCGATCTCCTGCGCTCGCTCGCAGCGTCGATGCTCCTGTCAGCGGACATGGCACACGCGACGCACCCGAACTACCCGGAACGCCACGAACCGGG
>JAFDWA010000694.1 GCA_018268735.1 Actinomycetota bacterium
ATTCCTCGCTTCACGATCGGGGCCAGGTCGGTGTGTTGTCGGGTGTAGTGCTCGAGTCGGGCTTGAGATTCGGCGATGTTCGGTTGGTACCAGTGATTGCCGAGGGCGGTCTTGTCGCCACCTGTCAGCACGACGGCGACATCGGTGCCGTCATGCCGAGTGCAGTATCCGTAGATGACCCTGAGAACGGGCGGGCCGGTGGCGTAGGGCGTGGACCTCGTCGTCACCGTCCGCGAGCTCGGTCAGCCAACGCTCGAAGAGTGGGTGGTACTGCACCTCCATGACATGCACTTTACCACATATGTGTTGAACGTCATCTCAACCGGTCGAATCTGCGGTCGATCCACGCGGTCATCGCTCACACGCCCTGGCCGATCAGGAGCAGGTGCGAGCATGACGAGCCACCTGGCACTGGAGAGCAGATCTGGGTCTTCAGACGCTCGGCGTGAGTCGACGGCCTCGTTCCGAAGATCGTCGGATCGAATCGGATCGCGTCGAACACCGGTCCCGGGAGCGGCGACACATCCCGCTCACGTCGAGCTCCGTCAGCGCGGTCACCGCGACGCGGGGTCACCGAGCTGCTCGACGGCGGTGATGTTCACCATCTCGTGCGGCAGGCCTCGATGAGCCGACTACTCGGCAGCGGCTCGGCGTTCGATCTGCTTGACGGTGTCGAACAGCCGGTCGAGGTCGTCGTTGCCGAACAGCAGCTCGGGTCCCTCGGGGGCGAGGTCGACGAACGGGGCTTCGTAGAAGCGGCGGGCCGCAACGACACCGGCCGCGGTGAGCTCGTCGATGAGCAGGTTCACGAACGTGATCTGATCCGCCGAGTAGCGCTGCTCGTCGAGGAAGTCCGCGAACGCCGCCTTGGCGGCGTTGCGGTCGAGTCCGACGAGGGAGCGGACGAACACACCGAGGTGACCGGCCTGGGCGACGACACGTTCGATGTCGTCGGGTGTGGCGACGCCGGCGTCGATGAGCACCACCTCGAGCTCGTCGAGGTCGGCTGCGGTGATCGGCTCGTTGGTGTGCAGCTTGCGCACCGCCGGGTTGTCGCGGTGGGCGTCGAGGAACGCCAGCGCCTTGCGACGGAACTTCTCGAACTCCGCACCGGAGGCGAGGCCGAGCACGTCGATGT
>JAFDWA010000695.1 GCA_018268735.1 Actinomycetota bacterium
CGGCCCAGCGGCGGACGTAGACCCTGACATCCACACCTGCCTGGGCGAGTGCCGAGGACAGCTGACGGACGTGCACGTTCATGCCGCCCGAGTCGCCCGTCCCAGGCTGGACGAGCGGCGACGTGTGCATGGACAGGACGGCGACGGAACCCACGATCAGGTCAACTCGATCGACGGCGCTGCATTCCCGAACCCGCCGAGGTCGCCGCGGCAGCGGACGCTCACCCGGCGATCGGTTCGTCGACGTGGGCGCCGCCCTCGACGGCAGCCGACCCGCTGCCCGCACCGGCGTCGCCGGCGTCGATCTCGTTCTCACGGCGGAACGACTGGTAGATCCGCACGAGCGACTTCTTCTGCTCTTCGGTGATCGTCGGATCGCGACGGATCTCCACGATCGGATCGATCCGGTCCGACGGCTCGTCGAGGATGCCCGCCCGCACGTACAACGTCTCGCTCGAGATCTCGAGCGCGCGTGCGATCTGCTGGAGGATCTCCGCCGACGGGCGACGCAGCCCGCGCTCGATCTGGGAGAGGTAGGGGTTGGACACCCCTGCCGCCTCGGACAGCTTGCGCAGCGACATCTGCCCGACGTTGCGCTGCTCGCGGATGAACTCACCGAGCTCGTGCCACCGCCGGTCGAGGTCTTCCTTCATGACCACCGAGGGTAGCGCGACGTCCGCGAACCCCCATTTCATGCGAGCAAGCACACCGTCGCGGCCCGTCGCAGGGTCGGCGGTCAGCTGAGCAGGTCGTCGACGGAGGCACCGGCGCGGTACCTCGACACGATCTCGTCCTGGACCCGGTCGATGCGCCGGTGGATGTCCTGGCGAGCAGCGGAGATCCGACGCTCGAGGTCGGCGATCTCGCCGAGCGCCGACGACAGCGCCGCGCTCGACGACGACGACAGCTCTCCCAGCGCGACCGGCCCGAGGATCGCGTCGAGGTCGACCACGATGGCGTCCGCCCATGCCGGCGGGTCGAGCACCTGCGACGGCCGCGGCAGCCCGGGACCCCTCGTGTGGGCCGCGAGCGCTGACGGGAGCCGGTGCACGAGATCGGTGTCGGGGTCCTGCTCGGCCCGTCGCTCGAGCTCGACGGAGATGGTGTCGAGGCGACCCTGCACGATCCG
>JAFDWA010000696.1 GCA_018268735.1 Actinomycetota bacterium
ACACAGCCCCGCGACCTGACGATCACAGCCGTCCTCAACGACGACCACGACGACACTCCCGGCTGGGGCGACTACGTCGTGACCGCCCAACTGCGACGCACCCCCGAATGGACGGCATGGCTCAACGGTCAGGGCCTGCACACCCAGGACGAGTTCGCCGAGTTCATCGAAGATCACCTCGAAGACATCGAAACGCCGCCGGCTGCCGAGATGCTCGAGTTGGCACAGACATTCCAGGCGCACACGACGGCCAGGTTCTCGCGTGCGTCGCGGTTGTCGTCGGGTGTTGTCGCGTTGAACTACGTCGAGGATCAGACCGTCGCAGCGGGTGACGATGGAGCGATCACGATCCCGTCGGAGTTCACGCTTGTGATCCGCCCGTTCGACGGCGCCGACCGATACCGGGTCACGGCCCGTCTCCGGTACCGGGTCGGCCAGGGCACGTTGCAGATCGGTTGGAAGTTGCACCGCCCCGAAGACATCGAGGCGACAGTGATGGAGGAGCAGGTAGCGGCCGTTGCCGCAGCGTTCGATGTGGACCCGATCTCGGGTCGTCGTCGGTGAGCTCACTCGTCCGCCCGGTCGCGGGACGTGTGTTGGGCTGCCACGACCTCGCTCACCTCGCTGCCGGTGGCACACCGAAGACGATGCCTGTCGTCACGACTCAGCTGGGGCACATGTCACCCGAGCTGTGGTTTCGGTCCGACGCGAAGGGTGTGCACGTCGAACGGTCGAGATGCGGGATAGGCACAGTCCGTTGGGCGGAGATCGCGGCGCTCGTCCACCCAGCGCTCACGGTCCCAGACGTCGCCGCGGCGATCGCTCACGGCTGCGAAGCGTGGGGCCGGTACTGCTGGGGCGCCGACTGGCGGTTCGGCCGAGCGTCGGACTCGCAACGAGCCTGGGAGCACCAGCTCCGCACTGCCGGCGAACAAGCAATGCGTGCCGCAGTGGACGCCGTGTGGGCAGAAGTCGACGGCTCCACGGTCTGTCAACTCGACCTGTTCGGAGCGGCGTCGTGACCAGCGACGACAGCCTGGACGTGGGGGTAACGGCGATGCCGTGCCGCTCCCCACTGATCCGGTCGCGTCCGTGGATCACCGATGACTCGATTCCGAAGGGAACGGT
>JAFDWA010000697.1 GCA_018268735.1 Actinomycetota bacterium
GTTCCCCGGCGGCGGTCGCCTCCTCGTTCTCCATCGCCATGTCGGCGAGGTGCGCCTGGCCGACCTGGCGGCTGAACAGATCCCGCAGCGCCTCACGCTCCCTGATGCCCGCCACCAGGTCGTTGACGCCCTCTGCGAGGCGGCCGAGCTCGCCGAGGTCGTCGATGGGGACGTGCACGTCGAGGTCGCCCTGCTCGATCTGCTTCAGCGCCCGTCGCACCCGGTTGAGCGGCCGCGACACGGAGTTCGCCGCGATGGCCATGACCAGGCCTCCGGCGAGGGCACCGAACACAGCGATCCACGCCAGCCGTTCCCCGCTGAGCGGGATCGGGGCGATGAACGGGTTGAGTCCGATCGCGATCAACGGCACCGCGCTGCCCATCAGCCACGCCAGCATGAGGCGCGGCAGCACGTCGCGTCGGTCCTCCGGGAGCTCGGCATCCAACAGGGCGAGTGCGTACAGCGGCCGGAAGTGCCCTTCCATCAGCAGGTACAGCAGGGTGCAGGTGATGACGCCCGCCAACGCGAGCGCGATCGAGACGCGACTCAGCTCGGTGTTGATCAGCCCGAACATGAGCGCAGCACCGAACCACGACACCAGTGCCGACAACGTCTCGAGGGTGGGCAGGCTGAACAGGAAGCGTCGCTGACGCTCCGTCGGGGGCGTCCCGTTGCGGACCCACGACACCGCTCGTCGCAGGAGCAACGCGTTGATCGGCAGGGCGACGAGCACCATGGCGGCGACGTAGATGCCGAAGGCGACGAGGTTGATGGCGCTCGATTCGAGCTGGTCGTGCTCCGAGGTCGGGAACAGGAACTGGAAGTACGCCACCACCGCGGCGACCCCCAGGCCGTTCGCGATGATCTGCAGCCGGACGACGCCTCGGACGGTGGCCCGAGCCTGGGCGGGCTTGGGGACGTGCAGTGCCGGGGAATCCACTCGCGCCGAGTGTACGGGTGGATCTCCTCAGGGTTCCCGGGTCCGCCGCAGCCGTTGCCCGCTCCCGTGCGCAGCGTCCGGGCACTCCTACCTGGGTGATCCTGCGGATTGCTCACAGGTGGACGGTCCGCCACCCTGGAGTCGTGGCTGCGGGAACCGGCGGGACATCGAGCCTGACCGTCG
>JAFDWA010000698.1 GCA_018268735.1 Actinomycetota bacterium
GGCACCAAGGTCTGGCACTTCAGCCACGTGCTGTCGGGCAGCCGCATCGGTGAGGACTGCGCGTTGGGCCAGAACGTCGTCGTCGGTCCGGACGTCTCGGTCGGGGACCGCTGTCGGATCCAGAACAACGTGAGCGTCTACAACGGCGTCACGCTCGAGGACGGCGTGTTCTGCGGTCCCTCGTGCGTGTTCACCAACGTGTTCAACCCGCGTGCAGAGGTGTCGCGCAAGGACGAGTTCCGCCAGACGCTCGTCCGTCGCGGGGCGACGATCGGAGCGAACGCCACCATCGTCTGCGGCTACGAGATCGGCGAGTACGCGTTCGTCGCCGCCGGCGCAGTGGTGACCGGCGACGTCGCCGCCCACGCGCTGATGGTCGGAGCGCCCGCCCGCCGGGTCGGCTGGATGAGCCACGACGGGGAGAAGCTCGGTGAGGACCTCGTCTGCCCGCGCAGCGGCCGACGCTACGAGCTCCACGACGGCGGGCTGCGTGAGATCGTCGCCTCCGACGCGACACCACAGGAGACCTGATGCAGTTCATCGACCTGCCGGCACAACAGGCCCGGCTCCGTCCCGAGATCGACCGGGCGATCGCCCGCGTCCTGGACCACGGCCGCTACATCATGGGTCCGGAGGTCGCCGAGCTCGAGTCCGCGCTGGCCGAGTTCAGCGGAGCTCCGCACGCGATCAGCTGTGCGAGCGGCACCGACGCGCTGGTCATGGCGCTGATGGCCCTCGGCGTGGGTGCCGGCGACGCCGTGTTCGTGCCGACCTTCACGTTCGCCGCGACGGCAGAGGCGGTCGCGGCGCTCGGTGCGACGCCGGTCTTCGTCGACGTCGACGACGCGACGTTCGACATCGACGTCGACAAGCTCGACGCTGCGATCGCCGGTGTGCCCGACGGACTTCGCCCTGTGGGGGTCATCCCGGTCGACCTCTTCGGGTTGCCGGCCGACTACTGCCGGATCGACGACGTCGTCGCCGGTCGGGACCTGTGGGTGCTCGCCGACGCTGCGCAGAGCTTCGGGGCGACCCGCTCGGGCAGCTCGGTCGGTCGGCTCGCCGAGATCACGACCACGTCGTTCTTCCCAGCGAAGCCGCTCGGCTGCTATGGCGACGGCGG
>JAFDWA010000699.1 GCA_018268735.1 Actinomycetota bacterium
GCGATGGCGCGAGGCGGGAACGCTCGAGGGCACATTCGTCGAACGTGCGGCGTCCGAGGGCTGACCCTCAGCGCCCCGAGCGGTCCCCGGCGTCGACGTCCTCGCCGCGGTCGACGCCGTCTCCCTCCGGGTGTTCGGCGCGCGCGTGCGGCGCGGTGAGGACCCCACCGGCGGGGTCCACCGCCGCCCGCTGCGCCCGTTGGCGCCACGACAGGTTCCGCGCCGACACCATCCACCGCTCGAGCGGCCGCAGCAGCTCAGCGGCGCGCCGTCGTTCGACGTCGGTCGCTGCCCGCTCCGAGAGGAACGCCACGGCGCTCTCGTAGCCCTGGGTGACCAGCTCGTGGGTCCGCGAGAAGTCGTCGTATCGGATCTCCGGGCGTTCACCCGGCGGGAGGATGACCGCCTCGACGCCGTCGGGAAGGCCGGCGAGGTCGCGGGCGAAGCGACCGTTGCGGGCCACCCAGTACGCCTGCATCGCAGCGTCGATCGGCCGACGGATCTCGGCATCGGGCCGGCCGTGGCGTCCGACGTGCAGGACGTAGATCTCACGGCAGCCGAGCTCGACGGCGCGGGCGACCGGCACGTTGTCGACGACGCCTCCGTCGACGAAGTGACGACCTTCGATCGTGACGACGGGGAAGACCGCCGGCAGGGCGGCCGATGCCAGCACCGCGGGCACGACGTAGCCCTCGGTGAACCAGTGCTCGGCTGCGGTCTCCACCTCCGCAGCCACGCACTCGAAGGGCAGCTCCAGCTCGTCGAACCGTCGGGTCGATCCCACCAGGACCTCGAGCGCCCGTCGCAGCCCGTCGTTGGAGTGCAGCGACTCACCCTTGCGGACCATCTGCAGCGCCGACGGGAGCCGCGACGACGGCATCACCTCGCCGATCGCCGCGCTCCAGTGGTCCTGCAATCGCTGCACGCCCTCAGGCGTCGGCTCCAGCGCGTACGCAGCACCGTTCATGGCACCGACGGAGCAGCCGAGCACGACGTCGGGGACGATCCCCTGCTCGGCCAGCGCCCGGAGCATCCCGACCTGCAGGGCGCCGAGGTTGCCGCCGCCGGACAGCACGAACGCGACGCGCGGCCTCCGGCGGGTCAACGACTTCAGGGCTGCCAC
>JAFDWA010000069.1 GCA_018268735.1 Actinomycetota bacterium
CGAACCTCCACGCCGACGCGGTTGATCTGGTGCCTGCCTCTGCGGACGCTCACCACCCAGACCGTGGCGCTCGCCCACCGGTGGACGGCGTCGTTGGGTCTCGCCGCGGACGTCGATGTGCACCTCCTCATGGGAGGCGAGCCGGTGCCGGAGCAGCGATGGCGGCTCGATCCGCAACGCCCGACGATCATCGTCAGCACGCTCGACATGGCGCTGTCCCGGGCACTCAACCGCGGGTATCTCGCCAGCCGGTACGCATGGCCGATCGACTTCGCCTTGTTCAACAACGACTGCCATTGGGTGTTCGACGAGGTCCAGCTCATGGGAACCGCCTTGTCAACCTCGAGGCAGCTGCACGGGCTCCGCACCCAGCTCGGGGTGCCAACCCGGCACTCCTCCACGTGGATGTCGGCGACGGTTGGAAATGTTCCGTTCAGCACGATCGATGCCCCCGATGTCGGCGCCGCCGTCCGACTGTCGGCCGAGGATCTGGCCGACCCGGGCTTGTCAACGAGACTCGAGGCTTCCAAGCGGCTCATCGCCCGCCGGGTCGAAGAACCGAAGCGATATCCGGCAGGCTTCGCGGCGGTCGTCCGTTCCGAACACATCCCCGGAACCACCACACTGGCGGTCCTGAACTCGGTGCGGAACGCGCGTGACACCGCCGAGGCACTTTGGAGGCAGGGCTCGCCGGACGGGGCAGAGATCGTGCTTCTCCACTCACGCTTCCGACCTCCGGATCGTGCGGCAGCGATGGAGCGAGCTCTGTCGGCCGACCGTGGAGAAGGCGGTCGGATCGTCGTGGCGACCCAGGTGATCGAGGCGGGTGTCGACATGAGTGCCACGACCCTGGTGACCGAGTGCGCCCCGTGGTCGTCGATCGTCCAACGGGCCGGGCGTTGCAACCGCTGGGGAACCGACACCGATGCCAGGGTGGTCGTCGTCGGATCGTCCGCCATCGGGCCGTACGAGGCAGAGCCGATCGAAGCCTCCTGGACCGAGGTGGGCCGGCACGACGGAGATGTGATGACACCCGAGTCGATGGCAGCGATCCGCGTTGCCGAGCCTGCACCGGTCGAGATCGTCCTACGGCGAAAGGACCTGCTCGAGCTCTTCGACACCTCCGCCGACCTCTCCGGCAACGACATCGACGTCTCGCGGTTCATCCGCGCCGACGGCGACGTCGACCTCACAGTGGCCTGGCGACAGTTCGACACCGATGCCGATGCCGAGTCATGGCCGGCGATCTCCCGCGACGAGGGCTGCCCAGTACCAGTGGGCGAGGCCCGCACCTGGCTCAAGGGCAGCTTCGATCGAGCTCGCACCTTCGATCCGCTCACCGCGGGATGGCGGCCGTTGCGCATCGACGACCTCCGTCCCGGCGGACGAGTGGTCGTCGACTCGACATTCGGTGGGTATGACCCCGTGAAGGGGTTCTCATCAAGGATCAAGGATGAGGTACAGCCGATCGCGACGACCGTCGAGGCGTCGGCCCCGTCACCGGACGACGATCTGGCGGTGTCCTCGGATCCGTTGACAACCGACGTGGCGGGCCCGGTCAGCCTCACCCAGCACCTGACCGACGCCGAGCGCGCCGCAGCGGAGCTCTGCGATCAACTCGGCGTCGACGACGTGTACCGCGCTGCGATCACCTGCGCCGCGCGGCTCCACGACCTCGGCAAGGCACACGACGCGTTCCAGGGTGCACTGCACCGGTGCGCTCCTGACGTGGAGCCCTCGGTCGTGCTCGCCAAGAGCGGCGGGCGACAACCGCTCCGCTACGACGACAACACACGCCGAGGGTTCCGCCACGAACTGGTTTCGGCACTGGTCCTGCTCGCCCAACCCGAACTGGTGGGAACCGGCACAGATGCCGACCTGGTCACCTACCTCGTCGGAGCACATCACGGCCGGATCCGGCTCGGGGTGCGGTCACTGCCCGGCGAGGACGAGCGCACGATCCTTGGGGTCCGCGATGGCGACGAGATGCCAGCGGTCGACCTCGGGACCGGCACATCATCAGCGCCGACGGCTTTGTCACTCGACCCGCTGGCGCTCGGCGGCGCAGGCGCGCCGTCATGGAGCGCTCGAGCGTTGGACCTACTCGACCGCCACGGCCCGTTCCGGCTCGCCTGGCTGGAGGCACTCGTTCGCATCGCCGACTGGCGAGCCAGCATCGAAGGAAGCCAGCGATGATGGTCGAGTCGGCCCTCGCTCCGATCCCGTTGAGCAGCTATCTGGCCGCTGTCGGACTGCTGCGCGTCGTTGCCGTCCAGCTAGACGCGAGCGTCACCGGACGATGGGCAGGGGAACGGTTCGTCCTGGACGGAATCGACGACGAGGGCCTCTTGCGCTTCCTCGTCGATGACTTCGAACCGAGCCCCGTGTTCTCCCCGTGGAACAAGGAGGGCGACCCGACGCAGAACAAGACGACCCGTGAACAGCTGTCCCTCATCACCACGAGCACGTCGTCGCGCTTCCAGAAGTACCGGTCCACCGTCAACGCGTGGGAGAACATCGCCGACTCCCCGGCCTGGGCCGGCGGCGACAAGGCGGACCGGCTCCGCGCGTGGCGAGCCGCAGCACCCGATGACGCACTCGGCTGGATCGATGCCGCCGCGGTCGCCGGAGCGGACCAACCATCCTTCCCTCCCCTGCTGGGGTCGGGCGGCAATGACGGACGGTACGAGTTCGCTCGTCTCCTCCATGGCGAGCTGATCCGTCTGATGCTGGACGAGCACTCCACCGGTCGGTCCGAAGGGTGGCTGCGATCGCTGCTGTTCGACGTTCCCGGCCCGGCGCTCGTCGACTCCACATCAGGCATGTACGACGGCGACGCTGCAGGTGCCCCGAACAGCTCCCCTCAAGGATCAGCCCGATCCGCATCCAACCCCTGGGCGATCGTGTTGGCGTTCGAGGGACTGATCGCGTTCGGATCCGCGGTGGCGAGCCGGCTCGGGACGGGTCGACGGCTGCTCGTCGGCGCGCCGTTCACGATCCGAGCGTCCCGGCTCGACGGCACGTCCGCTCCCGGCGAGGACGCCCGGGGCGAGTTCCTGGCGCCCTTGTGGGGACGCCCGGCACGGTGGTCCGAGCTGCGCCGAGTCATCGGTGAAGGCCGCATCTCCTGGCAGGAGGGCCAGGCCACCAACAGCGTCGACGCGGTCCGTGCCGTTGCCAGCCTCGGCACGGACCGTGGCATCGACGCGTTCGCACGACATCAGATCGCGCAGAGGAACGGCCTGTCGTACCTCGCAACCCCTGCCGGGCGACTGGTCGTGGGGGACGTCCCAGGCGTGGCGCACCTCGGTTCGATCGACACCTGGATGCGAGACGCCCGTTCCGTGCCGGCATCGGCCGTTCGATCCTCGGTTCGTCGCCACGAACGGGCCCAGATCGCCGCGGTCGAGTCCGGGGGTCGCGCCGAGGCGTATCAGCAGGTGTTGATCACCCTCGCCGATCTGGAGCGATCGGTGGGCTCGTCGGTTTCTGGCCGCGAGCAGTGCAGTCCGTTCCCGCTCCTCCGTCGGGGGGAAGCCACGCTCCCTGCAGCGACCTGGATCCCTCTCGTCGATGACGCCACGCCTGAGGTTCGGCTCGCCGCAGGGATCGCTTCCTTGCGATCCACCGAGGCCAGATCGGCCGACGAGACCTATGGCTCGGTTGCCCTGGCGCTCCGCGGGCTCGCGGGAACTCCGCGTCGGATGCAATGGCCGGAGAACTCCGAGGACCGCGACCCGAGAGCAGTCGATGCGTGGCAGGCAAAGGACCGCGCTCTCCTCGAAGTGCTCCGTGCCCGATTGCAGAGCACCCTCGAGACCCCGATCCGAGTGGCTCACGGCGAAGCCGACGACGCTCTCTGGGCAACGGTCGGCTACGCCAACGGGCTGTGGGGCCGGCTCGACGACATCGCTGGGCTTCTCGGTGGCCAGATCGACATCGACCGGACGCTGTCGCTCGCCCGCGGGTTCTCCTTGCTCGACGGGTGGAGCGACCGCGCCGTGATCGAATGGGCCCGACCGACACCGCCAACACGATCACCGGAGCCGTGGTTCGCTGCAGTTCGCCTGTGCCTCGACAGCGACCCTCTGACGATCACCTCTGAAGATCAAGAGGCCGAGCACATCCTCGTCCCGGCCCGTCGACGATGGGCACGAGCCCTCACCGCGGGATCTCTCGACGTCGTCGGTGCAGACGCGACCTCCGTCCTGCGCCGTTGCGGTGTCACCCACCTCCGACACCTCGTACCGCCGGAGGTCAGGGACCGCCGGGCGCTGGCCGTCGCGCTACTGCTCCGACTCGCACCGTCGAACAAGGCGTCGCTCGCCGAGGCGCTCGGAGCCGGGTCCTCATCCACTTTCGACCACGGGAAGGATCATCCATGACCACCACGACCGCCAACCGATTGCTGTTCGATGTCGGCCTCGTCCCCGTACAAGGGTCGAGGTTCGCCCCGACTGGGTTTGCCGACCTGGGACCTGCGTTGTTCCAACGACCGACCGGTGATGACGGTTGGGTCGACTGCCTGCTGGTCGAGTCGGCCCAATCCATGGCCAACCGACTCGAGGCGACGATGTGGGACCACGCGTCGAACGCTCCCGACGATGTGATCGCCAGCCTTCCGTTCATCCGCGTCGTGAGCCCCGACGGTGACCACCTGACGAGCAGCCGCGAGGAGTCCCATCGGCTGGCGAGTGCGTACGTACGATCTGGTCGGCTGGACGACAGGACGGGTAGCGAGATCATCGCGGAGCGACTCCAACTCAGCGAAACGGCACCGCACGACTATCGCCGTCTGGCACGAGCGGTGTTCGCTCTGGATCCCCTCACCCTCGTCCATGGCGTCTTCTTCTCCGGAAAGGGGGCCAAGGAGTTTCCCGGCCAGCCGAAGTTCACGCGGGTGCTGTCAGGCTTCATCGAGGCACAGGACGTGCGCCGGGCGGAGAGCGGTGGCGTCAAGCGCGACCACGTGAACCACACGCAGAAGTCCTCGGGCGGAGACTCGAGCGAGGGGTTCGGCTCGATCCCGTTCGCCCGCACCGAGTGGACCGCTCGATCCATCACGGCCTCGTTCAACGTCGACCTCGCCCAACTACGTTCGTACGCCCTTCCGGAACCGGCGGAGCGATTGCTTTCATCGATCGCCCGGCTCGAGATCGCCACACTGTTGTCGGCACCTCTGCGACTGCGAACCAACTGCGACTTGGAGATCGTCGGAGACATCGACATCGTCGATCGATCCGGCGAACCGCTCGGCACCGTTCCCGAGCTCAGTGACCAGGTCACCGCGTCGGCGGCCGAATGCCGCTCCGAAGGCTTGTTCGAGGACGGGTTGGTGCTCTCATGGAAGCCGGGCGACAAGCCATGACCGATGCCCAACCCGACGTCGTCGACCGAACGGGAACCTCGATCGAGTTCACGTTCCCATTGGGTCGCTACCACGCGACGGCCATGGGCACCTCCGCCAACGAGGGGATCGTCGAGTGGCCGCCGTCTCCGTGGCGCCTGCTGCGAGCCCTGTTCTCGGTCTGGCGCACCCGGTGCCCGGACCTCGACGCCGATGACGTCGAGCAGGTGCTCATCGCCCTCGCGACAACTCCGGAGTATCACGTGGACGAGCGCACCTCGGTCGGCCACACCCGGCACTACATGCCCGGTGACAGCTCGGGCAGGGAGACCTCGAACCTCGTGCACGACACGTTCGTGGTCTGCGCTGCAGAACAACCAACCCTGTTCATGACATGGCCGACGATCGATCTGACTGAGTCAGCCAGGACGGTGCTGCAGAGTCTGTGCTCCCGGCTGACATGGCTCGGTCGCGCCGAGTCCCTCGTCGACGCTCGACTGCTCGACGCCGACGAATCGGCTCCTCCAACGAACAGCTTCGCCGCTCCGGCGGGATGGACCGACCCCGACGGTTCACCGATCCAACTGCTCGTCCCCACGCAACCGCTCGACATCGACGCCCTGACCGTCGACCTCCAGCAGATGCGCTCGAACGCGAAGACACGTTCGACGCTTCCTCCGAAGGCCGCTCTCCGCACGTTCGTCCGACCTTCCCCGGACCCAGTACGACGCCCGTCACACCGGATCTCGCCGCGGCCACGCCCAACGGCGGTCCGGTTGGCGGTCGTTCCCATCGAGGCGACCGACGAGCAAGGAAGCGAGCACAGCTCCCGCCGAGGACCGACGATCCGAGCAGTCGAGCGGTCACGAGCCCCAGCCCGACTTCCCGTGGCAGACGTCCTGGTACATGCATCGGCATTACGACGCGCCGTCATGGGGCGTTACGGCAAGCTCAACGACGGAGCCGCCTCGCCGACACTGTCCGGACGCGACTCCGCCGGTTCACCCCGCCGCGGCCACACACATGCGCACTACCTGCCATTGCCAAGACCCGGCTCGAGCGATCCAGGTCGGTTCATCGAGTCCTTCCTGGTCTGGGCGCCCGAAGGGTTCGACGAACCGAGCCTCGAAGCGCTCCAGCGCCTGCGCTCGGTCGCTCCATGGCAGTGGGTCTCGGCTTCGAGGTCGTTCCGTGTGGTCGCCGATGGGATCGGAGCGGCTGCAGACCTTGCCCCGGGATTGGTCGCCGCTCAAGGCTCGGGAACGACATGGAGCTCCATAACCCCGGTGGTGCCCGGTCATCATCCGCACGACGGCCGGAGCTGGGAAGCGCAGGTACGGACGGAGATCAGGCGGGATCTCGTCGAACGTGGGCTCCCGGATGCAGACATCGCTCTGGTTCCCTGGCCCGGTCGGTTCTGCACAGTCCGCCCACGGGCTGGTCGACCGTCGCATCGAGCACACAACGCTCGTTTCGCAGCAACGCTGACCTTCGACGAGCCCGTCGTCGGCTCCGGTCCGGTCTGTCTCGGCGCACAGTCGCACTTCGGGCTCGGCCTGTTCCGACCCACCTGAGCATCCGGGCCTGCTCGCCAGGTCGGTAGTGTCACCGGAGCCGTACGCCGCCGCCCAGGAGGGAACCCATGGCCACGACCTTCGCTGACACCACCACGCTCTGGGAGCTCGTCGAGCGCCGGGCCGACGCCACCCCCGACGCGCTGCTGCTCATCGACGAGTCGGGCCGCACCCTGACCTGCGGCGAGTTCCGCGACCGGGCGCTGCGGGCCGCCGCCGGGTTCCACGCCCTCGGCGTCACCCACGGCACCCGGGTCACATGGGAGCTGCCCAACCGGTTCGAGACGATCGTCGCCAGCTTCGCCCTGGCCCGCCTGGGCGCGGTGCAGAACCCGGTGCTGCACTTCTACCGTCACAAGGAGGTCGGCTACGCGATCCGGGCCACCGAGGCCGAGTTCGTGCTCGTCCCCGGCGAGTGGGCCGGCTTCGACTTCGCGGCCATGGTCGACGAGCTGACCGCCGACTCCGCCGCTCCCCCCGTGGTGATCGACGTCTTCGC
>JAFDWA010000006.1 GCA_018268735.1 Actinomycetota bacterium
GTTCTTCAAGGACGGCCGTCCGCTGGGCTGGCCCCAGGAGGGCTACTACTACCCAGCACCGCAGGGCCCGTACTACTGCGGCGTCGGGGCCGTCGAGATCGCCGGTCGCGAGATCGTCGAGGCGCACACGAGCGCGTGCATGGACGCCGGGCTCAGCATCTCGGGGACCAACGCAGAGGTCATGCTCGGCCAGTGGGAGTTCCAGATCGGTCCGTGCGGCACCGTCGAGGTCGCCGACCAGATCTGGATGGCCCGGTACCTCCTCTACCGGATCTCCGAGGACTTCGGCGTGAACGCGTCGATCTCGGCGAAGCCGATCAAGGGCGACTGGAACGGAGCGGGCTGCCACACCAACTTCTCGACCCGTCAGATGCGCGAGGACTACGACGCGATCATCGCCGCGTGCGAGGCGCTCGGCGCCGACGGCAAGGTCGAGGAGCACCTCAGCGGCTACGGCCACGGCTACGAGGACCGACTGACCGGCCAGCACGAGACGGCGCACTTCAGCCAGTTCCGCTACGGCGTGGGCGATCGAGGCGCATCGATCCGCATCCCGTGGCAGGTGGCCCGGGACAAGAAGGGCTACATCGAGGATCGGCGCCCCAACGCCAACATCGACCCGTACATCGTGACCCGCCTGATGACGAACACGGTGTGCGCCGCCGCGACACCCTGACGGTCGCTTGCGCTCCGGGGCCGGTTGCCCGACGGCGACATCACCCCGCAGGACGAGGGTCCGGCCCGTGCCGGGCCCTCGTCGCGTCTCGGTGGGTCGCTACGATCGGCGCGTGAGCGACCGTTCCGACGTTGCGACCGGGCCATCGGCTGCGGCGTTGGTCGTCGGCCTGTCGCAGCTGGACCTGCGCGTCGGCGCACTGGCCGCGAACGTCGAGGCGATGGCCGGCGCATACCGCCGGGCGGACGCGGCGGGATGCGACGTCGTGCTGTTCCCCGAGCTCGCGGTCACCGGCTATCCGCCGGAGGACCTGCTGCTGCGAGCGGGGTTCGTGCAGGCGGCGGCGCGGGCGCTCGACGCGCTCGCCGAGCAGGTCACCGGGCACTGCGCTGCAGTCGTCGGGTGGGTCGAGGGCGACCGTCGCCCCGGTGCCGATCCACACGACGACACCGACGGCCCCTGGAACGCCGCGGCGGTCCTGCACGGCGGTCAGGTCGTCGGCAGCTACCGGAAGCAGGCCCTGCCGAACTACGGACCGTTCGACGAGAAGCGCTACTTCGACCCGGGGACGGCAGACCAGCCGCTGTACCGGATCGCCGGGGTGCTGTGCGCGGTGACCGTGTGCGAGGACGTGTGGGTCCCCGACGGTCCGGCCGTCCAGGCTGCGCGTCGGGGCGCACAGGTGCTGTTGAACATCAACGCCTCGCCGTTCCACGCCGGCAAGCAGCAGGCACGTGAGACGATGCTGCTCGAGCGATGCGACGAGGCGGGCGTGGGGATCGCGTACGTCAACCTCGTGGGGGGGCAGGACGAACTGGTCTTCGACGGCGGCTCGACCGTGGTGGCCGAGGGCGAGGTCCTGGCGCGCTGTCGTCGGTTCGCGGAGTCCGAGGCGGTCGTCGAGATCCCGGTCCGAGCGTCGAACGTGCGCGCCGACGTCGCTGCGCTGGCGGTGGTCGCGGTGAGCGACCCCCGTGACGGAGCGCGCAGCGGTCCCCCGGGTGCCGCCGCGGCCATCCCCGTCGCTGCGATCGAGCCGTCCCCGCACGGCCCCGAGGAGATCTGGGCCGCGTTGGTGCTCGGCACCCGCGACTACGTGGCGAAGAACGGCTTCACCGACGTCACCCTCGGCCTCTCCGGTGGAGTCGACTCGGCCCTGGTGGCGGCGATCGCCGCCGACGCGGTGGGCGCGAGCCACGTCCACGCGGTGCTGATGCCGTCGCGCTACTCGAGCGGGCACTCGGTCGACGACGCGGCGCAGCTCGCGACGAACCTGGGCATCGACGCTCGATCGGTCCCCATCGAGGCCGCGCACGCGGCCTTCGTCGAGATGCTCGCACCCTCCTTCGGTGACCGGCCGGCGGACCTCACCGAGGAGAACCTCCAGTCGCGAATCCGCGGCGTGGTCCTGATGGCGCTGTCGAACAAGTTCGGCTGGTTGGTCCTGACCACCGGGAACAAGAGCGAGACGGCGGTCGGGTACTCGACGCTCTACGGCGACTCAGCCGGCGGCCTCGCCGTCATCAAGGACGTGCCGAAGCTCCTCGTCTACGAGCTCTGCCGGTGGCGCAACCACTGCGCAGGCGAGGCCCTGATCCCGGAGCGGATCCTGACCAAGGCGCCGTCGGCGGAGCTCCGTCCGGACCAGCGCGACGACCAGAGCCTGCCGCCCTACGAGGTGCTCGACCCCATCATCGAGTCCTACGTCGACGGCGACCTCACCGTCGAGGACCTGGTCGCCGGCGGTCGGGACGAATCGACGGTCCGAGCGGTTGCACGACTCGTCGATCTCGCCGAGCACAAGCGGCGCCAGTCGCCGCCGGGGATCCGTGTGACCCAGAAGGCGTTCGGACGCGACCGTCGCCTGCCCATCACGAACGGCGCGCTGCGGGACCCGTACTCGGACGGTCGTCGATGAGCCCGCTCCGGCCGTCACCGGAGTCCGGCTACCCACCGTCGAGCGTCCTCCCCGGCGAGTGGGACCTCGACGAGGCTCCCTACGACCTGTTCACGGGAGCGGCGGTGCTCGGCGCGCACGTGTGGGACGAGCGCTGCCTGCACCGCGTCGTCGGGAGCTGGGCCGTCGAGGCACGGGTCGAGGACCTCGTGGTGGTCCTCGACCGGATCGCGATGCACCACGCGTGGCGCGCAGAGCTGCTCTTCGAGCGGCTGCCGCAGCTGCGCGAGCTCCCTGTCGAGCGGATCGTGACCTGCACCGGGGACGGGATCGCGGCGGACTGGCAGCGGTCCTGGGGATCGGCGACCGACGACCAGCGATGCGACGCCTGGGTGGTCGCGGCCGAGCAGCGCGTCGCGAGGTACCGGGAGCACCTGGCACGGACGACGGTCGTCGGCGATGCACCGCTGCGTCGCTCGATGCCGATCGTGATCGACTCGCTGCTCGAGGACCTCGACGCGCTCGTCGCGGCTCGTGGCCGCTGACCGGCGCGCTCAGGTTTTCGACCCGCCGTTGCCGATGAGGTGTCGTCTGCGGCGCCAGCCGTGGATCCGACGACGACGAGGTGCGGGTGAGGACACGACGCGTGGACGGCGACGACGACCCGGTGCGCCGCTACCTGGGCGAGATCGGTCGCTTCGAGCTGCTGACGAAGGACGACGAGGTCCGACTGGGCAAGCTCGTGGAGGCGGGAGCGGTCGCCCGCCGCGAGCTCGGATCCGGGCTCCCGCTGTCGGCGACGCGTCGACGACAGCTGCGGCGAGCGGTCCGCTCGGGCGACGACGCGGCCGAGCAGTTCGTCCAGGCGAACCTCCGGTTGGTCGTCTCGATCGCCCGACGCTACGAGCGCCCCGGGGCTCCGCTCCTCGACCTCATCCAGGACGGCAACCTCGGGCTGATGCACGCCGTCGAGAAGTTCGACTGGCGCAAGGGGTTCAAGTTCTCGACCTACGCCACCTGGTGGATCCGTCAGGCGGTCACCCGCGGCATCGCGAGCTCCGGCCGGACGATCCGCATCCCCATCCATGCGAGCGACACGATGGCGCGGATCCGTCGGGTTCGAGTCCAGATGGAGCTGGAGCTCGGACGGACGCCGACGGTCGACGAGGTCGCGTCGGCGGCGGAGGTTCCGGCGGACAAGGTCGTGGACGCGCTGCAGCACGCGGTCGATCCGCTGTCGCTGTCCGAACCGCTCGGCGAGGGTTCGGACGCGACGTGGGCCGACCTCGTCGTGGATCCGAGGACGCCGGATCCCGGCGATGCCGTCGCCGAGGCGCAGATCCCCGAGGTCCTCGCCGCTGCGATGGCGCTGCTCGACGAACGCGAACGAGCAGTGCTCCGGATGCGGTTCGGCTTCGAGAGCGGTCGTCGTTGCACGCTCGAGGAGATCGGTGCCGAGTTGGGCGTGACGCGTGAGCGGATCCGCCAGATCGAGGTGCACGCGCTCGCGAAGCTGCGCCACCCCTCGAACGACTGCGGCGCGCGTGAGCTGCTGGTCGGCTGACCGCGAGGGTCGCGGTCCCCGGTGACGGGACGGGGCCCTTCGGCGTAGGTTCGACGCAGCGCCTGCGACGGCGCCCGGCTTCCCCTCGGTCGAACCCACCTGTCCTGCGCGACGCAGCGTCCGGTGGGCAGGTCTGGAGGTCGTGGTGCTCATCACGCTCTGGTCGGTCAAGGGTGGGTCCGGCGTCTCGGTCGTCGCCGCCGGGCTCGCAGCACTGCTCGCCCGCGGGTCCACCGACGGGGCGCTGCTGGTGGATCTGGGCGGTGATCAGCCCGCGTTGCTCGGGATCGCCTCGCCGGGTGGGCCGGGGGTGTCGGACTGGCTCGCGGCACCGCACGGCGACCGCGCAGCCCTCCGTCGCCTCGAGGTCGAGGCAGGTCCGTCGCTCGCGCTGCTGCCGGCGGGGAACGCCGATCGGTGGCCGCCGGCTCGTGCCGGCGACCTGGTCGAGTCGCTCGGCGCCGACCGGCGCGCCGTGGTCGTCGACGGGGCGCTGGGCTCTGCGCCGGTCCCGCAGCTGGCTGCGGCCGACGTGTCGCTCCTCGTGGTGCGGCCCTGCTACCTCGCACTCCGACGAGCAGTCGGCGCGGGGGTCCGCGCCGACGGCGTGGTGCTGGTCGAGGAACCGGGTCGCTCCCTCGACGCCGTCGACGTCTCGAGGGCACTCGGGCTTCCGGTGGTGTGCTCGGTCGAGACCGAGCCCGCGGTTGCGCGGGCCGTCGATGCCGGCCTGCTGACGTCGCGCCTGCCGAGGTCCTTCGCCCGGTCGCTGCAGGCGATCGCGTGATGTCGTCGGTCCGACCCGTCGATCCCCACGCCGATGCCCACGCAGCTGACGGGGCTGCGGGACTCGTGCGACGCCGGTTCCGCGCCGGCGGTGGTCCCGGCGGTGGACCTGTCGAACGACTGGCGGCGCTGTGGCGCGAGGCTGCACCCCTGCTCGACGACGTCGAGGTCGAGCGGCGTGCGCGGTCGATGGCGGTGGAGCTGATCGGTCTCGGGTCGATCCAGGCGCTCCTCGACGACGATCGTGTCACCGACGTGCTCGTCAACGGGCCAGGTGAGGTGTGGGTGGAGCGCGACGGCGTCCTGAGGCCGAGCGGTGTCGTCGTCGACGCTCCGGCGATCGACCGGGCGATCGAGCGCCTCGTCGTCCCGCTCGGCCTGCATGCCGATCGCAGCCACCCGATCGTGGACGCCCGACTCGCGGACGGAACCCGGGTCACCGCCGTGCTCCGTCCGCTGGCCGTCGACGGACCGGTGCTGGCCGTCCGCCGCCATCGCGGCGAGGTGGTCCCGGTCTGCTCGATGGCAGGTCCTGCGCTCGACGTGCTCCGGGAGGTGACGGCGGCCCGGCGCAACATCGTGGTGTTCGGCGCGACCGGTTCGGGCAAGACGACGTTGCTCGCGTCGCTCATCGCGGAGCTCCCGGCGGGCGAGCGGGTCGTCGCCGTCGAAGACGTCGCGGAGCTCCGGCTGCCGAGACGATCCGTCGTGCGCCTGGAGGCCCGACCCGGTGCAGCCGACGGGATGGGGCGGGTCGCGTTCCGGGAGCTCGTGCGCGTGGCGTTGCGGCTCCGACCCGATCGGATCGTGGTCGGGGAGGTGCGCGGCGCGGAGGCCGCCGACATGGTCTGGGCGCTGTCGACCGGGCACGACGGGTCGATGTCGACGATCCACGCCGCGTCGGCGGCCGACGCTCTGGGTCGGATCACGTCGTTCGCCGCTGCCGGTGCCCCCGAGACGCCCTCGGAGGTGGTCGCCGATCAGGTGCACCGAGCGGTGCACGTCCTCGTCGGCGTGGTTCGCGGCCCCGACGCCGTCCGGCGCGTCTCGTCCATCCACGAAGTCGACCACCGTGGCCGCCTTCGGGTGCGGTTCGCCTCGTCGATCCCGGCCAGCGCGTCGACGCCGGAGCACCCGGGACCGGGGCATCCGGGAGCAGCGACGTGATCGGGGGGCTGGGCTGGGTGCTCATGTGGGCGGTCCTCCTCGGTGCGCTGGTCGTCGCGGCGCGTCGCCTCGGTGAGCGTCGACAGCGCGATGAGCGGCGTCAGGCGGCCAGGGACCTGCCGGCGGCGGTGTCCGATGTCGCCCGGTCGATCCGCTCCGGTGCGACGCTGGGGAGCGCGCTGCGGGAGGTCGCTCCGACCTGCCGCGGGATCCTCGGGAGGGAGCTGGGTGCTGCGGTGTCGCTGCTCGACCGCGGCTACGACACCACCCGGGTGCTGCAGCTGTGGAGGAGGGCGACGGTCATCGACGGCGTCGAGCTGGTCGCCTCGGCATGTCGGTTCTCCGTGGAGCACGGCGCAGGGTTGGTCGGATCGCTCGACGGAGTCGCTGCGACGCTGCTCGATCGCATCGAGGTCGCCGACGAGACCGCGGCGCTGGCAGCGCAGGCACGGACCTCGGCGGTCACCCTGATCGCGCTGCCGCCGGTCGGTGCAGCCGTGTTCGCACTGGTCGACCCGTCGTCGATCGGCGTGCTCCTCGGGACGACGGTCGGACGGGTCTGCCTGGTGGCGGGCGTCGGTCTGGACCTCCTGGGGGCGCGGATCTCGGGCGCCCTGGTGCAGCGCGCCGTCCGCGACGGTCGACCGGAGCACCGGTGAGCGCGTGGCTCCTCGCGTGCCTCGGGGGGATCGGCGCCTACCTCGCGGTCGTGCCGCGGCACCGACCGCGTCGCTTCGCCGAGGACGAGCTCGTCGACCCCGGGATGCGCACACGTCGGCCGGCGGAGAGCCCGTCGGATGCCGTCGAGGTCGCGAACGCGCCACCTGGACCAGCGAGCCGGCCTGCTCGCCGTGGTCGGTCTCCCCGCCCTGGTCGAGCGCGACGCACACCGCAGGATCTCGCGACGTGCTGCGACCTGCTCGCGGTCGCCGCGACCTCCGGCTGCACGGTCGCCGGTTCCGTCGCCGCCGTCGCATCGGTGGGCACCGGCCCGGTGGCGACCGCGCTGGGGAGCGTCGCGGATCGGATGGATCGCGGTGAGCGGTTCGCGGACGCGTTGTCGGTCCTCGTGCCGATGCTCGGTCCTTCGGCGCAACCGCTCGTCTCGACGCTGCTTGCAGCGTCGAGCTCGGGTGCACCGGCCGGACCGTCGCTGCTGCGGCTGGCTGACGCCGAACGTGTCCGGTGCCGTCGTCGGATCGAGGCTCGGATCCGACGGCTGCCGGTGCTGCTGCTGCTGCCGCTGGCGGGCTGCGTCCTGCCAGCGTTCGTCCTGCTGACGCTCGTGCCGGCGGGCGTGGCCGCCACCCGCGGCATCGATCTCCCGTCGGCTCCGACATCTCGGGCCGGTTCGCCGGAGCGCCCCTTCCCCCGCACATCTTCACCGACGCCCGGGCCGATGAGGTCGGTCCCGACCACCGGAGGACGACCATGAACCACCTGATCCAACTGGCTCGGCGTGCCCGATCGCGACGAGCGCGTGGCGACGCAGCTCAGAGCACCGTCGAGTACGCGCTCGTCCTGCTGGGCGCGGCCGCTGTGGCGTTGGCGTTGGTGGCGTGGGTCACCCGCACCGACGCGATCTCGCGGCTCTTCGACACGATCGTCGGCCACATCCTCACGTCGGCCGGGTGAGGATGTGAGGGCGACCGACGAGCGCGCTCAGGCGAGCGTCGAGCTCGCGCTGCTGCTCCCCCTCGTGGCGCTTCTGCTGGCCACGGTCGTGCAGGTCGGTCTGGTGGCCCGTGACCGAGTCGTCGTCGTCGCAGCCGCCCGGGCGGCTGCCAGGGCGCTGGCCGTCGAACCCGACGAGGCCGCCGCGGTACGGGCCGTCGAGTCCGCCGTCGGTGCGGACCGACGGTTCGGTGTCGCCGTGCACGGTCGACCGACAGCGGGTGCAGTGATGACCGTCACCGTGACCGCCCGCCCGATGGCGGTGCCACTCGTCGGCCGCCTCGTGTCGAACGTCGAGCTCACCGAGCGCCTCGCGGTTCGGATCGAGGGCAGATGAGGCGGAGGGGGCGTCGGGACGACGCTCACGACGCCGCCAACCGATCGCCCGCGCTGGCACACCCGAGCAGCGTTGCGCGGAGGAGGCGTCGGGCGGCCTCCTTGTGGAGCGGCTCGTTGCCGCTGCCGCACTTCGGGGACTGCACGCAGCTCGGGCACCCGTCCTCGCACGGGCACTCCTCGATCAGCTGCGCCGTCGCCGCCACGTGATCCTCCGAGACGGCGAACGCGAGCTCGGCGATCCCGGCACCTCCGGGGTGGGCGTCGTGGATCACCACGGTCGCGCCACGCGCCTCGAGCGACCACGCGGTCGACACGCCCCCCACGTCCCAGCGGTCGCAGATCGTGAACAGGGGCAGGATGCCGATCGCAGCGTGCTCGAACGCGTGGAGTGCTCCGGGAAGGTCGCCGTCAGCGACGTCGGCGCTCGCGACCAGGGCGTCGCCGAAGCGGTACCAGACGGCGCGGGTCACGAGCTGGCTCGGTGGGAGCTCCAAGGCCGTGCGCTCGAGCACCTCGTGGGTGCTCACGTCGCGGGTCTCGTAGCCGAGCACCTCGTCGGTGATCTCCACGGTGCCCAGCCCGAGGAGCGCGGCGCCGATCGGTCGAGTCGCCGTGACGTCGAGGATCCGGAACGAGGTCGCCGAGCGCGTCGTCGTGTAGGTGGCCCCATCGGCAGCCTCGACCACGGCGGAGCCGTCGTCGAGGTCGAGGTCGAGGACCTTCCACGGCTGACCCTGGTGGAGGTACACGGCTCCCGGGTGCACCACGGTGGTGGCCCGGTCCGAGCCGACCGTGCCGATGAGGCGTCGGTCACGGTCGACGATGCGGGTCTCGTCGGCGGCGCTGGAGCGGAGTCGGATCGTCGGCGCCGGCAGCCCACGGCCGGTCCACACCGCCAGCCGTTCGCCGTGTCGACGACGCACCGCAGCCCGGTCCGACAGGACCAGCTGCCGGACGCCCTCGTCGAGCTGGTCGGGCCACAACGCACGGTCGGTGGTGCGCAGCGGGTGCTCCTGCGCGGCGCAGGCCAGGTGCGGGACGAACACGTCAGGGTTGTCGAGGTTGACGACCGCTCGCTCCGGGTCACGTCCGAGGAGCTGCGCGGGATGGCGTGCCATCCACTGGTCCAATTGGTCGTGGCCGGCGACGAGCACGGCGAGCGAGGGTCGCCGCCCGCGGCCGCTGCGGCCGACCTGCTGCCAGAACGACGACGTGGTCCCGGGGTGGCCGCTCAGCACGACGGCGTCGAGCCCTCCGATGTCCACACCCAGCTCGAGCGCGGTGGTGGCCACAACGCAGTCGAGGGTGCCGTCGCTCAGCGCCGCCTCGATCTCGCGTCGCTCGTCGGCGAGGTAGCCGGCGCGATAGGAGCGCACGGTCTCGGCTGGCGTCGCGCCGTCGGGCGATCCGGCGGCCACTCGTCGGCGGATCTCGCCGGCGAGCACCTCGCTCGCACGACGCGATCGGCAGAACACGAGCGTCCGCAGGCCCGCGGTGACCAGGTGCGCCGCGATCTCGGCGGACTCGTGGTGCACCGACGCCCTCGGTGGGCCCGGCTCCGAGGCGAGCCGTGGGTTCCACACGACGACGGTGCGGGGCCCCGAGGGGGATCCGTCGAGCGAGATCGTGCGCACCGCCAGACCGCAGAGCTGCGACGCGAGCTGCGCCGGCTCGTCGATGGTCGCGGAGGTGAAGACGAAGCGAGGCGAGCTGCCGTACCTCGCTGCGAGGCGTCGCAGGCGTCGCAGCACCTGCGCGACATGGGTCCCGAACACGCCGCGCAGCACGTGGAGCTCGTCGACGACGACGAGCTCCAGGCGATGCAGGAAGTCGGCCCATCGGGCGTGGTTCGCGAGGATCCCGCCGTGGAGCATCTCGGGGTTGGTGAGCACCACGTCGGCGTTGGAGCGCACCCAGGTCCGCTCCTGAGGGGTGCAGTCGCCGTCGTAGGTGGCGGCGACGACTCCGGGAGACCCCCACTCCGACAGCGCCCGCAGCTGATCGTGCGCGAGCGCCTTGGTGGGGAAGAGCATCAGGCTGGTTCCTCGGCGCGTGAGCGCAGCCTCGACGGCCGGCACCTGGTAGCACAGCGACTTGCCCGAGGAGGTCGAGGTCGTGACCACGACGGAGTGCCCGGCGCGCACCTGATCGATGGCCCGTGCCTGGTGGGACCA
Organism: Actinomycetota bacterium; assembly: GCA_018268735.1. Classification (GTDB taxonomy): domain Bacteria; phylum Actinomycetota; class Acidimicrobiia; order Acidimicrobiales; family Microtrichaceae; genus Dermatobacter. Next base: position 10,278 of record JAFDWA010000006.1, read on the forward strand.
CAGGGGTCGGTCGCCGATCCGCTCGGCGACGAGGGGGTGCAGCGGCAGGTTCGGCGCTTCGATGCGTCCGGGTCGTCCGTCGAGCTGCTCGACGTGGACGAGCCGGGGATCGGAGCGCCAGCCGTCGACGATCGCGTCGATCCGCCGGCCGATCTCCCCGTGGGTGCCCACGTCGATCCCGCCGTCGAGCAGGGCGTGTGGCTCCGACATGTCGGTCGAAGGCTATTCGGCCGCTGTGACGCTGTCCCGGCGCCGATACCGTGACCGGGTGCTGTTCGACGTGCGGGTCGTGCCGGTGGGTGGATGGGACGTCGTCGCCGTCGTGGGCGACCTCGACCTGTCGTCGCTGCCGACCCTGCGCCACGCGCTCGACGAACCCGACGGCCTGTGCATCGCAGCAGACCTGAGCGGCGTCGACTACCTCGATCCCGTCGCCCTGGGCGTGCTGTTGACCGGGTCCCTGCGGGCGTCGCGGTCAGGCGGCAGGTTCGTCGTGGTGTGCCCGCCCGGACCGGCCCGGTCCCTGCTGGCCGAGACCGGCGTCGACCGGATCGTCGACGTCGTCGAGAGCCGGTCGGCGCTCGGTCGAGCTCACCTGTGACGGGCGAGCTCCTGGCGGGCCACCTGGCGTCGGTGCACCTCGTCGGGACCGTCGGCGAAGCGCAGCGTGCGCAGCCCCGCGTACATCGCAGCGAGGGGGAAGTCGTCGGAGACGCCGCCGCCTCCGTGCGCCTGGATCGCTCGGTCGACGACCCGCAGGGCCATGTTCGGTGCGACGATCTTGATGGCGGAGATCTCGATGGTGGCCCCCCTGTGGCCGACCGTGTCCATCAGGTGGGCGGCCTTCAGGGTCAGCAGTCGAGCCTGTTCGATCTCGATGCGCGAATCGGCGATCCACTCGCGTATCACGCCCTGATCGGCGAGGGGCCGACCGAACGCGACGCGGTCGGTGACCCGTCGGCACATCAGCTCGAGGGCCCGCTCGGCGACACCGATGCAGCGCATGCAGTGGTGGATCCGACCCGGACCCAGGCGGGCCTGCGCGATCGCGAACCCTGAGCCCTCCTCGGACAGGAGGTTCGTCGCCGGCACCCGGACGTCGTCGAAGCGCAGCTCGCAGTGGCCCTCGCGGTCCTGGTAGCCGAAGACGGGCAGGTCCCTGACCTTCGTCAACCCCGGGGTGTCGACGGGGACGAGGATCATCGACTGCTGCAGGTGGCGGGGCGCGTCCGGGTCGGTCTTGCCCATGACGATCAGGATCCGACAGCGATCCGACGCCGCACCGGAGATCCACCACTTGGATCCGTTCAGGACGTAGTCGTCGCCGTCGCGCTCGATGCGCAGCTGGATGTTCGTGGCGTCGGAGGAGGCCACGTCGGGCTCGGTCATGGCGAACGCGGAGCGGATCCTGCCCTCCAGCAGGGGAACCAGCCACTGCTCCTGCTGCGCCGGCGTGCCGAACAGCGCGAGCACCTCCATGTTGCCGGTGTCGGGTGCGGAGCAGTTCATCGCCTCGGGTGCCAGGTGCATGGCGCGGCCGCTGATCTCTGCCAGGTGCGCGTAGTCGAGGTTGGTGAGGGGATCGGGCGTCCACTCCGTCCGGTGCGGCAGGAACAGGTTCCACAGACCCTGGGTCCGGGCCTCGGCCTTGAGGTCCTCGATCACCTGCGGGTGGGCGTGGGGGTCGCCGGCCGCTGCCATCTGGTCGCGGTAGGTGGTCTCGGCGGGGTAGACGCTGTCGTCCATGAACTGCAGGAGCCGCTCCTGCAGCTCCTTGCCGCGGTCGGATGGTTCGAGGTTCACCGGGTCACCTCCGCTCTGCCCGTGATGCCCTCACGGCGCACGCGCACCCTAGTTCCGGCGTCCCGTGGCGCCGGCGCCCGCCACCGGTCGGCGCCGTCACGTGCGGCCCTCCCGGGAGGAGCCTCGGCGTGGGTGTTTGACACGTCCCCGGCCGCTCTGTGTGATGGTGCGCCGTGGGAAGCCCCCTCGTCATCGTGGAGTCACCGGCCAAGGCCCGGACCATCGCCGGGTACCTGGGCGACGACTACGTCGTCGAATCGTCGATCGGACACATCCGGGACCTCCCGCGGAACGCTGCCGACGTGCCCAAGCAGTACAAGGGCCTCCCGTGGGCGCGCCTCGGTGTCGACACCGAGAACCACTTCAAGCCGCTGTACGTGGTCTCACCCGACAAGAAGGACCACGTCCGGCACCTCAAGGCCGCGCTGCGCGATGCCGACGAGCTCTACCTCGCGACCGATGAGGACCGCGAGGGCGAGGCGATCGCATGGCACCTCCTCGAGGTGCTGAACCCCCAGGTCCCGGTCCGACGCATGGTGTTCCACGAGATCACCCCCGAGGCGATCCACCACGCGCTCGAGCACCCGAGGGAGCTCGATCGACGTCTCGTCGACGCGCAGGAGACGCGTCGGATCCTCGACCGCCTGGTGGGCTACGAGGTCTCGCCGGTGCTGTGGAAGAAGGTCGGCTCGGGCCTCTCCGCCGGCCGGGTGCAGTCCGTCGCGACGCGGATCGTGGTCGAGCGCGAGCGTGAGCGGATGGCGTTCCGGGCTGCGAGCTGGTGGGACCTCCAGGCGCGGTTCCACCACGGCGATGCCTCGAAGGACCAGACCCCGTTCCCCGCGACCCTCGTCGAGCTCGGCGGCCGCCGGCTCGCGTCGGGCAAGGACTTCACCCAGGACGGCCGGCTCGGCACCTCTGCGGCGGTCGTGCTGCTCGACGAGGCCGGAGCCGCAGCGGTCAGGGAGGGCCTCCTCGACGCGCCGGTGCACGTCCGGTCCGTCGAGCGCAAGCCGTACACACGTCGACCGTCTCCTCCGTTCATGACCTCGACGCTGCAGCAGGAGGCGGGACGCAAGCTGCGGATGTCGTCGTCGATGGCGATGTCGACGGCCCAGCGGCTGTACGAGAACGGCTACATCACCTACATGCGGACCGACTCGACCACGCTGTCGGACGCGGCGCTGTCCGCTGCTCGACGCCAGATCGAGGAGCGGTACGGCTCGGCGTACCTGCCCGATGCACCGCGTCGCTACGCGAACAAGGTCAAGAACGCGCAGGAGGCGCACGAGGCGATCCGGCCGGCCGGTGACTCGTTCCGGACGCCCGAGGAGGTCCGTGGCTCGCTGTCGGGCGCGGAGCTGCGCCTGTACGAGCTGATCTGGCAGCGGACGATCGCGTCGCAGATGACCGACGCCCGCGGCGAGTCGGTGCAGGTGCGGCTGCATGCGGAGACGGCGCCGCTGTCGATGCCGGTCGACGGTTCGACCGGCGCACGTGACGTCGTGTTCGCTGCCTCCGGGCGAACCATCCTGTTCCCCGGCTTCCTGCGTGCGTACGTCGAGGGCAGCGACGATCCTGATGCTGCGCTCGACGACCAGGAGCGGATCCTGCCGGACATGGCCGAGGGTGACGAGGTCCTGGCCGACGACCTCGACGTGATCGGCCACGAGACGCAGCCGCCTGCCCGCTACACCGAGGCGTCGCTCGTGAAGCGGCTGGAGGAGTTGGGAGTCGGTCGGCCGTCGACCTACGCGTCGACGATCTCCACGGTCCAGGACCGCGGCTACGTGTGGCGCAAGGGCACCGCCCTCGTGCCGAGCTTCACCGCCTTCGCGGTCATCACCCTGCTCGAGCAGCACTTCCCGACGTTGGTCGACTACGCGTTCACCGCTGCCATGGAGGAGGACCTCGACCGCATCGCGACGGGTTCAGAGGACATGGAGCCGTGGCTGCGACGCTTCTACTTCGGAGCCGATGCCGGCGACGGCCTCGCCCTGAAGCGGCTGGTCGAGGACCTCGGCGACATCGATGCCCGGGCCATCAACTCGATCCCTCTCGGAGCGGACGCCGACGGCGTGCCGATCGTGGCGCGGGTCGGGCGCTACGGGCCGTACCTCGAACGCGGCAGCGGCGACGACGTCGAACGTGCGTCGATCCCCGACGACACGCCACCGGACGAGCTCACCCCGCAACGTGCGGTCGAGCTGCTCGAAGCTCCCTCCGGGGACCGGGACCTCGGCACCCATCCGGGCACCGGGCTGGTCGTCCACCTCCGAGCGGGTCGCTTCGGTCCCTACGTGCAGGAGGGCGAACACGACGACGAGACCGGGCTGAAGCCGCGGACGGCGTCGCTGTTCTCGACGATGGACCCGGCGACGGTGACGCTCGAGGACGTCCTGCCGCTCCTGGACCTGCCCCGGGAGGTGGGTGCCGACCCCACCGACGGCGTGGTGATCACCACGCAGAACGGGCGCTACGGGCCGTACCTCAAGAAGGGGACCGACTCGCGCTCGCTCGATGCCGAGGCGCAGATCCTCACGCTCACGCTGGAGGAGGCGCTGGCGATCCTCGCGCAGCCGAAGCGGCGCCGTGGCCAGGCCGCACCGAAGCCTCCCCTCAAGGAGCTCGGCCCCGATCCTGACTCGGATCGTCCGATCGTGGTGAAGGACGGCCGCTTCGGGCCCTACGTCACCGACGGCGAGACCAACGCCAGCCTCCGCAAGGGCGATTCGCTCGAGGATCTGACGATGGAGCGGGCGCTCGAGCTGCTCGCCGACCGTCGGGCCCGCGGCCCGGCCAAGAAGAAGTCTGCGGCCAAGAAGAAGTTCGCAGCCAGGAAGAAGTCTGCGGCCAAGAAGAAGTCTGCGGCCAAGAAGCGCACGACGACGAAGAAGACGGCTGCCACCGAGAAGGACGGGGCCGAGAAGGCCACTGCGGAGCGGGCCCCGACGATGCGCTCGGCCGGCAGCTCGCCGGTCGACGGGGGTGACGACGCGCCGGACGGCGGTGAGTGATCTGTCCGGAGCGGGAGACGTCGCCCCGATCGCAGATCGGGGGGCATCCGGGGTCGGACCACCCGGGTGGGTCGAGCGCCTCTTCATCACGCGGCGCTTCTTCGCCCTCTTCAACGTCCAGGTCATCTCGGCGCTCGGCGACTGGGTCGGGTTCTTCGCCATCACCTCCCTCGCGGCGTCGATCTCGAGTCAGCCGGAGGCTGCGATCGCTCTGGTGACCACGGCGCGCGTGGCGCCGGGCATCTTCTTCGCCCCCTTCATCGGCGTGATGGTCGACCGCTTCGACCGCAAGCGCATCATGGTCGTCGCCGACGTGTCACGGGCGGTCGTGTTCCTGTTGCTGCCGCTCGTGCAGACCGTGCCCGGTCTCATCGTGGCGAGCTTCGTCCTCGAGCTGTTCACGCTCGCCTGGTCCCCGGCGAAGGAGGCGACGGTGCCCTTGGTCGTCCCGTCGGACTCGCTCACGACCGCCAACTCGCTGGGGCTCGTCGCCGCGTACGCCACGATGCCGATCGCCGGGCCGATCCAGTTCGTGTTGAAGGTGCTCAACGACCACCTCGCCGAGATCTCCTTCCTCGGCTTCCTCGGGCTGAGCCGGGAGCTGGGCGACACCCAGACCCTGGCGTTCTACTTCGACGCCCTGTCGTTCCTCGTCTCGGCCCTGTTGATCTCGCGGTTCGTGTACCGGGGTCTCCCGTCGAGCTCGGCGGCCGCACGTCGGGAGCGTGCGCTGGCCGCCGGCGTCGGCGCCGAGGCAGGAGCCGCGTCCACGATCGCTGCGGCCGCAGCAGACGAGCGCTCGAGCCTCCGTCGGACGATCGACGAGATCCGAGAGGGCCTGCAGTTCATCTACATGAACCCGGTGGTGCGTGGGGTCATCCTCGGGCTCGCGACGGGGCTCATCGGCGGCGCGATGCTCGTCCCGCTCGGACCGACGTTCGCGAAGTTCGTGATCGGCAACGCCAACACGTTCCCCCTGTTCATCACGGCGCTCGGCCTCGGCGTCGCGGTCGGCGTGGTCTCCCTGTCGGTGCTCCAGCGTCGACTGCCGAAGGAGCAGGCGTTCCCGATCCTCGTGTTCGCCGGTGGCGTGTCCATGTTCTTCGGGGTCTCGATGTCGACGTTCTGGTTGGCAGCCCTCGGCATCTTCGGCCTCGGTGCCTGTGCGGGAGCGGTGTACGTGCTCGGCTTCACCCTCCTGCAGGAGCACACCGACGACGAGCTCCGCGGTCGGATCTTCGCGACGATGCTGACCCTGGTGCGGGCCTGCGTGCTGCTGGCGCTCGTGATCGGTCCGGTGCTCGCCACGGTGTTCAACGGGTTCGCGCGCGCCGCGACCGGCGAGCAGACCGGCGTGCCGTCGATCGGGGTGTTCGGCGTGGATCTCGCGATCCCCGGCGTGCGGCTCACGCTGTGGCTCGCGGCGCTGATCCTCTGCGCCGCTGGGGTCATCGCCGGGCGCTCGATGAAGCTCGGGCTTCGGGAGCAGCTGCGCGGCGGGCTCCGCAACGCGATCGGAGCGAACGGGGACGAGCGATCGAGGGAGAACCACCCGACGGCGCTCCCGTCGGCTGCCGCTGCGGCCGAGGTGCTGGCCGAGGGCCTCGGCATCTCGGCACCGCTCCCGCCGTCGCATCCTGGCGAGACCGTCCGCGGGTCGGAGCCATCCGCCCAGCCACCTGCGAACCCCTCGGCCGACGACGTCGGCGGCGACGGACGATCGAGCGGAGGTGCTCCATGACGACGGGACGGTTCATCGTGTTCGAGGGTGGCGAGGGGACGGGGAAGTCGACGCAGGCAGCGCTGCTGGCCGAGCACCTCGACGCCCTGTTGACCCGCGAGCCCGGAGGGACCGAGCTGGGGGCGAGCCTCCGGGGTCTGCTCCTCGGCGCTGCGGGCGACGGACCCATCGCGGATCGCGCCGAGGCGCTGCTCATGGCAGCCGACCGAGCCCAGCACGCAGCAGAGCTGCTGCGTCCGACGCTCGCCGCCGGCCGGGACGTCGTGTGCGACCGGTACATCCCCTCGACGGTGGCGTACCAGGGAGCCGGTCGTGGGCTCGATGCAGGGGACCTCACCCGGATCTCCGAGTGGGCCGTCGACGGGCTCGAGCCCGACGTGGTCGTGCTGCTCGTGGTCCCCGAGGAGGTGGCGTGGGAGCGCACCGGCGGAGCGCGTGACCGCATCGAGGCTGCGGGTCGTGGCTTCCACCGCCGAGTCGCGGCATCGTTCCGGGAGCAAGCCGCAGCGGACCCCGACCGCTGGGTCCTCGTCGACGGCACCGGAGGGGTGGACGAGGTGGGATCCCGCGTGCGCGACGCGCTGCGACGACGGTGGTCGGACCGATGAACGAGGTCGTCGGTGACGTCGACCTCTGGTCCGAGGTGGTCGGTCAGCCGGACGCGGTCGCGCAGCTGCGTGCAGCGGTCGCCAACCCGACCCACGCCTACCTGATCGTCGGACCGGAGGGCTCCGGCACACGCGAAGCTGCCCGCGCCTTCGCTGCGGACCTGCTCGCCGACGGCGTCGATCCGGACCGGGTGGCGCTGCTGCGACGGCAGGTCGCAGCCGGATCGCACCCGTCGCTCGTCGTGTTGGTCCCCGAAGGTGACCGCATGCGCCTCCGAGGCGAGTTGGACGTCGTCATCGGTCGTGCCCACAGGGCACCTCCGGTCGGCGAGCGGCAGGTGCTCCTGCTCGAGGAGATGCACACCGCCGAGCAGTACGCCGCCGCCATCCTGAAGGTGTTGGAGGAGCCGCCGGCGTCGACGGTCTTCCTGCTCGTCGCGGAGGAGCTGCCCGAGGGGATGGCCACGATCGCGTCCCGATGCGTGCGCATCCAGCTCGGTCCGGTCCCAGATGCCGCGATCCGCGACCGGCTCGTCGCGGAAGGCGTCGATGTCGACGCGGCGCAGGTCGCCGCCGAGAGCGCCGGTGGATCGATGACCCAGGCGCGCCTGGTGGGCGCGGACCCGGCAGCTGCGGACCGCCGAGCGCTCTGGTACTCCCTCCCCGGTCGCCTCGACGGGACCGGGGCGACTGCCGCCGCGCTGGTGGACGAGGTGCAGGCGCGCACCGACGACCTCGCCGCCCCCCTGACGGCCCGCCAATCGGTCGAGCGCGCAGAGTTCGAGGAGCGAGCGGAGCTGGTCGGGCGGGGCGTCGGAGGGGAGCGGAAGGCGCTGATCGATCGTCACCGGCGTGAGCAGCGCCGCGTGCGCACCGCCGACCTGAGGGCCGGCCTGGCGGTCCTCGTCGGCCGCTACCGGGACTCGTTGTCGGAGGGTGGATCCCCGGCGGACCTCGTCGCTGCCGCCGAGGCGGTCCAGGAGCTGGTGGACCGGCTCGCCTTCAACCCCAACGACACGCTGCAGCTGCAGGCGTTGATGA
>JAFDWA010000700.1 GCA_018268735.1 Actinomycetota bacterium
GAAGAAGCGTGACATGTAGAGGATGCCGGTGTCCTCGGATGTCTCCTCTATGCCAACGTCGACCGCGGCGAGCAACGCTGGGACGTCCATCCGCCGACCCCCGGCAGCAACCACGACGTCCGCGTCGATCGTCGCACCGTCGGCGAGTGCCACTCCCGCGACCACGGGTGCGCTGCCGGGACCCGAACCGTCGCCCCGGGGTTGGGCGATGAGCCCGGTCGTGGGCGTGCCGTGTCGCAGATCCACCCCGTGCTCGTCGGTCACGATCCGTCGCAGCACCCACTCGAAGGTGGTCCGCCGACAGGCGAGCGCGACGAGGTCCTCGTCACCAGGCATCGGCGTCCGGTCCATGTGCTCCGGCAGCATGTCCACGAAGCGCATCTCGGTCGCTCCGGCGTCGAACAGCGCCTCGAGCACGTCGGGGTGGTGGTCTCGGAGGAGGTTCCGCAACCGGGCGAGGAAGGCGTGGGAGTGGCGGACCTGCGGGGCGCCGTGGCGCTGCCAGTCGAAGGCGCCGTGTGCATCGGCGGGCGGTGGCGTGTCGTCGCGCTCCACCACGGTGACGTGATGACCCGAGCGGGCGGCGAACAGGGCGGTGCCGAGTCCCCCGACTCCGGCGCCGATGACCACGAGTCGTGCCACGGATGCCTCCTTCGCGTCGGGGTACTGTTAGCACTCACAGAGCCGGAGTGCTAAAACTCTCTGGCACTCTCATGCCGCGAGTGCCAGACCGCACAGTTCCAACGGAGGAGTCATGGCCAAGATCATCCAGTTCGACGAGGACGCCCGACGGCACCTCGAGGCGGGCATGAACCAGCTCGCCGATGCAGTGCGCGTCACGCTGGGCCCGAAGGGTCGCAACGTCGTCCTCTCCAAGAAGTGGGGTGCGCCGACGATCACCAACGACGGCGTGTCCATCGCCAAGGAGATCGAGCTCGACGACCCGTACGAGAACATCGGCGCAGCCCTCGTCAAGGAGGTCGCCAAGAAGACCGACGACGTCGCCGGTGACGGCACGACGACCGCGACCGTGCTCGCCTGGTCGATGGTGCGTGAGGGGCTCCGCAACCTCGCTGCCGGAGCGAACCCGATGGGCATCAAGCGCGGCATCGAGGCAGCCGT
>JAFDWA010000701.1 GCA_018268735.1 Actinomycetota bacterium
GCTCGGTATCCCGGCTGACCGCGTGCCGCACCTCGCGTCGCTCCGACAGCTCCGCCCCTTGGAGACCGACCAACCGTGGGGCATCTTCTTCCTCGAGTTCGACGGTCCGCGCCTCCCGCTCACGGCGTTGCGCCGGCTCCTCGACAAGCTCGTCACCAAGAAGCGCGCCACCGGATCGGGAACCCGCCGGACCTGGGACCTCAACGACCTCCTCTTCATCATCACCACCAGCACAGGCGACACCGTCGAGCTGCACTTCATCGCCTTCTTCGAACAGCCCGACAAGCCCGCCGAGATCCGCTCGATCCCGTGGCGCCCCGGACAATCGCCTGCCCAGCACCTGAAGCGCCTCGCCACCGAGCTGCTCCCGCACCTGGTGTGGCCAGATGATCCAGCCGACGTGAATCACTGGTGTGAGGAGTGGCGCTCGGCTTTCAAGCTCCGCCACGGTGAAGCGATCGCCTCGGCGATCCGTCTCGCCGAGCGCATGGCCGACACGGCTCAGGGCCTCCGCCGGGAGGTCGCCGCGGGGTTGGCGGCGGAGAAGCCGAACGGTCCGTTCAACACCCTCATGGGAGAGGTTCGGGAGCAGCTCGTCGGCAGCGTCACGCCGGCGACGTTCGCTGACATGTGCGCGCAGACCCTCGTCTACGGGGTGCTCACCAGCCGCATCACCGACCCAGCGTCCTTCGGGGCGTCACCGACGCTCGCTGCTGTTCCGCTGTCGAATCCCTTCCTGGCTGCGTTCTTCGACAACGTCCACGATCAGGCGTCGGTGCTCGACCTCGAAGGAATCGGTCTCGAACAGCTCGTCGCCGACCTCCGCGAGACCAACGTAGAGGCCATCCTCGATCAGTTCGGGGCCAGCGCCCACGGTGGCGACCCGGTCATTCACTTCTACGAGGAGTTCCTCCAGCGCTACGACCGCAAGATGCGAGCCGATGCTGGCGCGTTCTACACGCCGCAACCTGTCGTCGAGTTCATGACCCGCACGGTCGACACGATCCTCCGGGATCGCTTCGGGCTTTCCGCAGGCCTTGCCGACGGCGCGACGTGGGCCGAGGTAGCGGAACGGAACGGGTTCGCCGTGCCCGAGGACGTCGAGCCGTCGAGCCAGT
>JAFDWA010000702.1 GCA_018268735.1 Actinomycetota bacterium
ACACTCATCGCATGTCCTGACGCGTCGCTGGTCACGCCCGGCGTCACGACGTTCACCGACGCCGCCGGAGTCACGTGGACCGCCGGTCCACAAACCGAGGTCGTCGACCTCGACATGGGCACCGGTGAGGTCCCCGCTGCGCGCACGATCACCGCCGGCACCGGCCTGACCGGCGGAGGGGACCTGACGGCGGATCGGACGCTCACCGTCGACTTCGGGGCCGGTGCGGGCAAGGTCACGCAAGGCAACGACTCCCGGTTGTCCGATGCTCGCACCCCGACAGCGCATGTCCACTCGGCAGCCGACCTCACGTCGGGGACGATCGCTGACGCTCGGCTCCCACCGGGGCTGCTCGCCGTGCAGGGCAACGGTCCGGCGATCACCGCGACGAGCCTCACGACGATGCTCAACTCTGCGCCGACGATCACCGCCGCGGTCGGTGACCATCTCCGCGTCATCATCGGTGGCCGCTGGAACAACCAGAGCGGCAGCGCGAAGAACTTCACGGTCGCGGTGAGTCTCGGCGGGGTGACCGTGTGCTCCACGTCGCTGATCGCAGCCGTTTCCTCAGCCGCTCCCGACCGGATCTGGAAGCTCGTCGTGGACTGCTTCGTCGCGTCGACATCGTCGATCGTCTGCGTCGGCGACGGTCTGTTCGGGTCGGGCTCGATGTTCACGTCGGTCACAGGGACCGGCACCGGGGACATCACGGCCGGGCTCACCTTCGACGTGCGGGGATCAGTGCAGTCGGGTGGGTCGCAGGGGATCCAGGCGCTGTTCGTCACCGTCGCCAGGAGCCGGGCATGACCGACACGGTCTGCGTCCGGGAGCGGCCCGTGTCGACCCCAGCCCGCGTGTTCGTCGCCGCGACCGCAGCTCTCTCCGCGTGGCAGATCGGATGGATCGCCGACCAAGCCGAAGACCTCGCCGGCCGGCTCCCGGCACCGTGGTCGGTCGGCTGGTGGCTCGCAGCGTGGACCGTCACGCTCGCCACATCACTCATGGGAGCGGTCACCGGCCGTGACCGTCACGTCCGCGTCGCGCTCGCTGTCCTGTTCGTGGTCGAGGTCATGGGCGTCGCCACAGCGATCGGCGACCGCTTGCCGATTGGTCACCA
>JAFDWA010000703.1 GCA_018268735.1 Actinomycetota bacterium
GTCACCTGGCCGGAGCTGTCCTCGCTGCACCCGTTCGCCCCGGCGGACCAGGCTGGCGGCTACCGACGTCTCGTCGAGGACCTCGAAGCCGCGCTGGTCGAGATCACCGGCTACGACGCCGTGTCGTTCCAGCCGAACGCGGGGAGCCAGGGCGAGCTCGCCGGGCTGCTCGCGATCCGCGCCTACCACCGCGACCGCGGCGACGTCGACCGCGACGTCTGCCTGATCCCCGCCTCGGCACACGGCACCAACGCCGCGTCAGCGGTCATGGCCGGCATGCGCGTGGTCGTCGTCGGCACCGACGACGACGGCAACGTCGACCTCGCGGATCTCCGCGAGAAGGTCGACGAGCACGGCGACCGGATCGCCGCAGCGATGGTCACCTACCCGTCCACCCACGGCGTGTTCGAGGACGGGATCGTCGAGCTGTGCCGCATCGTGCACGACGCCGGCGGCCAGGTGTACGTCGACGGGGCGAACCTCAACGCCCTGGTCGGTCTCGCCAGGCCTGGCGAGTTCGGCGCCGACGTCAGCCACCTGAACCTGCACAAGACGTTCTGCATCCCCCACGGCGGCGGTGGTCCGGGCGTCGGTCCGGTCGCGGTGAAGGAGCACCTCGCGCCGTTCCTGCCGGGGCACCGTCACTACCCGACCGCGGCAGATGGCACGTCGCTGGCGCCGACCGGCGGCGTCGGCGCGGTTGCCGCTGCACCGTACGGATCCGCGTCGATCCTGCCCATCCCGTGGATGTACGTGACGATGATGGGTCCGCGGCTGCAGCAGGCGACCGAGCTCGCGATCCTGTCGGCCAACTACGTCGCAGCACGGCTCTCCGAGCACTACCCCGTCCTGTACACGGGCCGCGGTGGACTCGTCGCACACGAGTGCATCCTCGACCTGCGACCCATCGAGCATGCGACGGGGATCACGAACGAGGACGTCGCCAAGCGCCTGATCGACTACGGATTCCACGCGCCGACCATGTCGTTCCCCGTCCCGGGGACCCTCATGGTCGAACCCACCGAGTCCGAGTCCATCGAGGAGCTCGACCGCTTCTGCGAGGCGATGATCGCCATCAAGGCGGAGATCGACCGCGTCGGCGCCGGAGAGTGGCCG
>JAFDWA010000704.1 GCA_018268735.1 Actinomycetota bacterium
CGAACAGCGGGGACTCGGTCGTGGGCTCCTCGGCGAACACGTCGATCGCTGCGCCGGCGATGGTGCCCGCAGCGACCGCCGCCGCGAGCGCAGCCTCGTCGATGATCCCACCGCGGGCGACGTTGACGATCCGCAGCGTCGGCTTGGCCTTGGCCAGCATCCCGGCACCGATCAGACCAGCGGTCTCGGGGGTCTTGGCAAGGTGCAGCGTCACGAAGTCCGACCGCGACATCAACGTGTCGAGGTCGACCAGCTCGACGTTGATCTGTCGCGCTCGTTCGGGCGTGACGAACGGGTCGTACGCGATGAGCTTCATGCCGAAGGCCATCGCGCGCTGCGCGACGAGCTTGCCGATCCGACCCAGTCCGATGATGCCGAGGGTCTTGTCGGACAGCTCGACGCCCTCCCACTTCGATCGCTCCCAGCGACCGGCCTTGAGCGCGGCGTGCGCCTGGGGCACGTTGCGCGCCTGGGCGAGCAGCAGCGCCATCGTGTGCTCTGCGGCGGAGAGGGTGTTGGACTGCGGCGCGTTGACCACCATGACGCCACGTTCGGTGGCGGCCTCGGTGTCGACGTTGTCGAGCCCGATGCCCGCACGACCGACCACGATGAGCTCGGACCCCGCGTCGAGGACCTCCCGCGTCACCTTGGTCGCGGAGCGGATGATCAGGGCGTGTGCACCCTTCACCGCATCCAGCAACGTCTCGGGGGTCAGATCCAGCCGGATGTCCACGTCGTGGCCGGCATCACGCAGCCGCTGCAGGCCTCCGTCCGCGATCTTCTCGCTCACCAGTACTCGCATGCCGCCCATCCTTGTCGCTCCCTGTCGGTGCAGCCAGACGACGGCGGCGCCACGATGCGATCGTGGGGCGAGGACCTGCTCAGCGCTCGAGCGCGAGCGGAGGGAGCTCGTCGGCCGGGGTGAAGCCAAGCACCTCGCCGTAGAACGCGAGCTCCGCCTGAAGCGCCCGGATGATCGTCGATGCTGAGCGGAACCCGTGTGCTTCGCCCTCGAACAGGATCAACGCGTGCGGTACGCCGTTCGCGGCCAGCGCGTCGCGCAGCACCTGCGCCTGCGCCGGTGGGACGATCCTGTCCTCGGTCCCCTGCAGCAGC
>JAFDWA010000705.1 GCA_018268735.1 Actinomycetota bacterium
GAGGGGGTGACCTCGGCAGCCAACGGCACCGGGCCGTCGAGCCGAACCCGCACCCGATCGACGAGCACGTCGATGCCGGCGACGGTGGCAGGCCAGCGGTTGCGGGGGCTGCCGGTCGGTTCGGCGAGCTGCAGCGAGACCGAGCTCGGACGGATCAGCAGGAGCACCGGCCCGCGGTGCGCCTCGGCGGTGAGGACCGCTGCAGAGGTGGCCGAGTCCGCCGATCCGCCGCGATCGAGGACGACCCGGCTTCCCTCGGCACACCCGGCGAGCAGGTTCGTTCCCATCAGCTCTGCGACGTAGGTCGTCCTGGGTGTCGTCGTGACCTCCTGCAACGTCCCGATCTGGGTGACCCGACCGTCCTCGACGACGACGACCCGATCGGCCAGAGCGAGCACGTCGAGCGCGTCGTGGGTGACGAGCACCGTGGCACCGCCGAACCCGGTGAGGGTGCTGCGCAGCTCACGACGCAACGAGGTGCGCGTCGCCACGTCGAGCGCTGCGAGCGGTTCGTCGAGCAGCAGCAGCGCCGGCTCGGTCACGAGCGCCCGAGCGAGTGCTGCCCGCTGGGCCTGCCCGCCGGACACCTCCGCCGGTCGGGCACCCGCCAGGTCACCGATGCCGACCTGGTCGAGGCAGGCAACGGCGCGTCCGCGTGCAGCGTCGCGACGCTCACCCCTGACCCGCAGCCCGAACGCGACGTTCTCGGTGAGGTCGAGGTGAGGGAACAGCAGGTGGTCCTGGAACACCATCCCGACCCGGCGGTGCTCCGGCAGCACGAAGGTGCGCGTCGCCGGATCGTCGCAGACCGCACCGCCCACGACCACCCGGCCCGCCTGGACGGCGCTCAGTCCCGCCAGGACGCGGAGCGTCGTCGACTTGCCCGAGCCGTTCGGCCCGATGAGCGCGAGCACCTCTCCCGCGTCGGCACGAACGTCGACGTCGAGGTCGAGTCGTCCCACGCGGAGTCGGATCGATGCCTCGGTCCTCCCGACCCCCCCGATGGGGGGCAACGACCGGCGCAGCGACCCACGCCACCGGGCACTCACGACGGCCCCCTGAGGGAGCTCGGTCGGAGCCCGGTCGCCCACCGGTCCCGCATCGCGAACAC
>JAFDWA010000706.1 GCA_018268735.1 Actinomycetota bacterium
GGCCTCGGAGTTGATCGCCCGCTACGCGATCGACGAAGCGATGCTCTGGGCGAGCGCGTCCAGCTCCCGCGAGACCCCTTCGGAGCTGCGCCTGGTCGTGCACTCCCCCTACCTCGGCCAGAAGGCCGTCCTCGTGAGCCGGGTCGCCTCGGCGCACGGCTGTCGGGCGATCCGCTTCGGCAGCAGCTCGGCTCGACGTGGTGAGGTGATCGCCGTCGTCGGCTTCCCGAGCGACCTGCGGTGGGTGGAGACGCTGGTGACGAGCCTGATGGTGCAGCTCACCGCGGCGATGCTCGCGACGTGCCCGAGCGGGCTGAGCTCGACCGGGTCCGCCGGCTGGCGGCGCAGCTTCATCGTCGGCTTCGCCGAGGAGGTCGGATCCCGACTGCAGGTCGATCGCGAGGTGGCCGCGAGGGACGCTGCGACATCCGCTGGGAGGAGCCGATCCGGTAGCGACTCCGTGGCGCTGGCGCTGCTGGAGCGATCCGAGGAGGTGCGCGACGAGTTCCGGCGGCGCTTTCCGCGCACGCAGAGCACGCGCGCCTCCGCCGGGTCGTCGAGCGCTGGTCATCGCGCCGGTCGGGCCGCAGGTCGTGACGCGGCGCTCACCCGTGACGCGGTCGGCGGCCGGCGAGCGCTCCCCGGCGAGGGGTGAGATGGAACGACGCCAACACGACGACGGCCGAGCTGTGGCTGTCTACGAGGCAGAGGAGGAGGCGCTCCCGGGTGGGGGCAGGAGGTTCCGCCGGTTCGCCGACGTCGAGGCCTTCGTCGATTCGGTCACCGCCGAGCCGTTCTGGGAGGTGACCTTCCCCGAGGCCCCGGTCTCGGTCGAGGTCCATCGACGCTCGAGGAGTGCAACGTTCTCGGCTGCCCATGTGAGCGACGACGGCTGGGATGGTCGGATGTGGATCCGCGAGGGCTCCTGGAACGCGGTCACCGTGTTGCACGAGCTCGCGCACGTCGCGACCGGGTCGTACGCGACGCCGGCCCGGTGGGCAGCCGAGCCGAGCCATGGACCGCGCTTCGTGGACGCGCTCTGCCTGCTCTGGCGTCGCCACCTCGGCATCCACGCCTACGGGGCGCTGGTGCTGGCCCTCGGAGGTCGCG
>JAFDWA010000707.1 GCA_018268735.1 Actinomycetota bacterium
TTGC
The DNA here is from genome assembly GCA_018268735.1 of Actinomycetota bacterium. Lineage (GTDB taxonomy): Bacteria > Actinomycetota > Acidimicrobiia > Acidimicrobiales > Microtrichaceae > Dermatobacter. The sequence continues at coordinate 5 of JAFDWA010000707.1, forward strand.
GCGACGGATCGTTGATCTCGGTCAACGTCGCATAGAGGGTGGTGGTCTTGCCCGACCCGGTCGGCCCCGTGCACAGCAGCATGCCGAGCGGCGCCCGCACGATCTTCATGTACGGACCCTCGACCGATGCCGGCATCCCGAGGTCCCTCAACGAGATCAACGACTTGGTCTTGTCGAGCAGGCGGAGCACCACCTTCTCGCCGTGGACCGTCGCGGCGGTCGCGATGCGCACGTCGATCGGCCGGGCGTCGACGGTGACCGCGAACTGCCCGTCCTGGGGGCGACGGCGCTCGACGATGTTCAGCCCGGCCATCACCTTGAGACGGCTCGACAGCGCCGACGACATGCGCGACGGGAGCTGGATCACCTCCGACATCGCGCCGTCGATCCGGAACCGCACCCGGATGTGGTCCTCGCCCGGCTCGATGTGGATGTCCGAGGCGCGCGACCGCACACCCTGGGTCAGGATGCGGTTGACGACCTGGACGACTGGGGCGTTCTCGTCGACGACCGCCTCTTCTTCGGCCTCCTGGCGCTGGTGCGGCTCGTCCACCAGCTCGAAGGCACGGATCACATCGTCAGCGGCGGCGAGCACGTTGTAGGTCTCGTCGATGAGCCGCTCGATCTGGCTGCGCGGCCCGATCATCACACCGATCGAACCGCACGTCGTGGTCAGGTCCCGGATCGCCTCCGTGTCCAGCGGGTCGGCCGTCGCGAGGTAGACACGACCACCTTCGACACGCAACGGGAGGATGCTGTGGCGGCGCGCCAGCTCCTCCGGGACCCGCGCCACCGCGTCACTCTCGATCGGGGCGTCGACCAGGCTGACGAGCGGCACGCCGAACTGCTGGGCCAGCGCCGCGGCCAGCGCACGTTCGTCGATGGAGCCGAGCTGGATCAGGATCTGGCCGAGCTGGGTGCGCACCTCGGCGTCGTCGGGCAGTTCCTTCTGCTGCTGCAGCGCCTCGAGCAACTCGTCGGGATCCACCGAGCCGAGCTCCAAGAGGACCTCGCCGAGCTTCGGACGGTTCTCGTCGACCCAGTCGTGGATCTGGCGATCGAGCGTCGCGGCATCGACGTTGTCGAAGTCGGTCGACCTCCGGCG
>JAFDWA010000708.1 GCA_018268735.1 Actinomycetota bacterium
GGATCGCCTTCGGAGGGTCTCCCAGATCGGAATCCATCACGAGGATGTGGTTGCCAGGTTCCGCTGCCGCGACGCCGGCGAAGATCGCCCTAGTCTGGCGGACGTTGTGGGCGAGCCGGATCCCAGACACACGTGGATCCTGCTGCGCAAGCCTGCAGATCACCTCCCAGGACCGATCCGGGCTCGCGTCATCGACGAAGAGGATCTCGAACTGCACACCGAGTTGTTCGAGGACGGCAGTCACCTGTCGATGGAACTCATCGATCACATCAGCGCCCTGGAACACCGGAGCGATGAGCGAAATCCTCAGGTCCACCGACCGTCCGACCACCGGTGCAAGACGTATGAAGTCCTGCAGAGCCTGATGCTCCGCTGTGTGTTGATCATGTTGACCATCGGAAGGTTGGTCGCCTGTGTGCTCCACTCGAGTAGCCGGTTACCGGTGACTTGGTTGTTGCAAACGAAGGCGGTGAGGCCGGAACCCGTTCCCGACGGAAGCTGCTGGGCACGGAATCCGAATCCGCTTCCAGCGATGGAGACTCCGTAGGGCTCCAAGTGGTCCCAGTGTCGCCACAAGCCCAGCCCGATGACGATTCCCTGGTGCCATCGTAGGACCAGAGCGTCGGACCCGACGCCCTGGAGCCCACGGTCGAACAGCCGCCTGTACAGGTCGTCGCACAACCAGTCCGCGAGGCGCGGATCGGCGTGGTAGTGGTCTTCGGTCAGTTGACCGGCACCTACTCGCACCTGGTCGAAGACGTCGTGAGGAAGCGGCGGGTCGACTCCGAGCCGGTGGAGCGTGACATCGGCAGCATCCGTATCCAGGTTCCGGTCGCTCCGCGCGAGATCGTTCACAAAGGTCAGCGTGGTCTCCATCACGCGGAAGCCAACCGCCTCCGCGGCGAGCAGGGTCGCTCGATCGTCGCCCTCGACGCGCAGCACCAAGACCCCGTCCGCGATGCTGTCAATCGCCGCCGAAAGGATCAGACGTGCCCGTGCGAGGCGTTCGGCACTCGGGCCCGGGGCGTTGAGCACCGGCCCGACGTCGTGGAACGGCATTCCGAAGTGGTCGCTCAGGTCATCGACGGGAACGATGCT
>JAFDWA010000709.1 GCA_018268735.1 Actinomycetota bacterium
CTCATCGGCTACGTGTTCGTGCTGGCCGGGTTCGTGCTGATGCTGGTGCTGTGGGGCGACGGATCGCCGTACTGGCACGTCGGTCTGGCGTACGCGCTCGTCGGTGCCGGCGTCGGCTTCGCAGGCACGCCGGCGTCGCACTCGTTGACCGGGTCGGTGCCGGTGACCCGCGCCGGGATGGCCTCGGGCACCGCGGACCTCCAACGGGACCTGGGTGGAGCGATCATGCAGTCGATCCTCGGCGCCCTGTTGACCGCCGGCTACGCGGCGTCGTTCGACAAGCTGATCGCGACCTCGCCGCAGTCCGACCAGGTCACCGCTTCGGTGCAGAGCAGCCTCACGAAGTCCTTCGCCGGAGCCACCAACACCGCCCAGCAGTACCCGCAGTACTCGGAGCAGATCATCCAGGCAGCTCGCCAGTCCTTCGTCCAAGGCCAGGACTGGGCCTACCTCGCCGGCATCGTCGCGGTGCTGGTCGGGATGGTGATCGTCGCGACGTGCTTCCCACGCCACGACGACGAGCGACGCCTCCTCGTCGAGTACGCCGCCGATCGCTGACGCCGGCGTTGCGGACCGCTCAACATCGCTGCGAGCCGTGCCGATGGGGTGAGGTGTTCAGAACCCGCTCCGGCACCACCGACGACCGCGTCGTCATGACGTTGCCGGACGACTACCTCGTGCGACGCTGCGTCGATCGCTGGGTGGTGGTGGGGCCGCCAGGTCTCTTCGTGATCGGGAGGGCCCACGGCGATCTCGAGGCCGAGACCCGCCAGACCGCATCGACGGCCCACATCGTGCGCTCGCGGCTCGCGGACCTGCTGCCCTGGGTGCCGTTCGTCAACCCCGTGGTGGTGGCCGACGAGACCCACCACGGCTTCTCGTGCCCGGTGGTCGAGGTGCAGGACCTCGAACCCGTGCTGCGCAGCAGCGGCCGCCAGATCACCGACGGCGCGCTGCAGATGCTGCGCCACCACGTGCCGGGCGTCGTCCAGGACATCGAGTTCGATCGAGCGGCGTCCTTCGGCTCCTGATCCCGACCTCGCCGACGACGACGGAGCTCCCGAGGAGCCTGCGAGACTCGGCGGCCATGGCG
>JAFDWA010000070.1 GCA_018268735.1 Actinomycetota bacterium
GCTCCGGCCAGCTTGACGGTCGCGTCGCAGCGAGCGAGCCCTTCGGCGAGGGACTTCCATGTGGTGAACGCGCCGTTGAAGTCGAACGAGGAGGAGCGGGTCGCGCTCGGGAGGCTCTGCGCGCTGCTCTGGCCGAGGATCCGAGGCAGCGCGTCGATCCTGGCGGAGGTGGCGTTCACGACGATCTGGTTCGGGTTGGTGCGCTTCGCCGTCACCCCCTTGGGGATGCCGATGGCGATCCATCCGTCCTCGACGGTGAGCTGACCCCTGGATCTGCTCATGTCGGCCTTGCCCTTGACCAGGAGAGCGGTGGGCCTGGTGTCGGACGCGGCGACCTTGAACGTGCCGGCCGAGTGGACGGCGACCTGGTACTGGTCGAAGCGCACGTTGCCGCCGATCGCGACCGGGCCCTCCGACTCGTTCGCTGCGAGCACCGCGTCGCCCTTGGTGACGACGTCGAAGCCGGCGGCTGCGGTCGACGGGTTGACGGCGGTCGCCACGCAGAACTGGACCGTGTCGATGTTCGGGGTCCTGCCGCCGGAGGAGGGAAGACCCGCGTTGGTGAACGTGCCGCTGGTGGCGGCGGGGGTGATCCAGGAGTCCTTGGAGCCGGGTCCGCCCTTCACGACGACCGATGCGATCGGCCGCGTGGCATCGAAGCGGCCCCCGGTGGCCGACGCGGAGGAGATCGTCACGACCTTGGAGTTGCCGCTCGGTTCGTCGAAGCGGTACTTCGATCCGGTCCAGGTGAACTTGGCGACGAGCTTCGTGCCGGTGGGGCACAGCGGCTGCACCGTCGCGCCGGTGCTCGTGAAGACACCGATGCCGAGCAGCACGGCGCCGACGACGGCGAGCGCGGTCCCGGCGCGGCGCTGGGTGATCCTGGCCTCGGCGTTGGTGTCGCCCGTCGATGCTGTGGGACTGGACATCGGATCCTCCGACCTCGGACCGTGACGCGAGCCGTCGTGGTGCCGGTCCCGTCGGCACGGATCGTGGAACCTTGAGGAGTGCGGTGCTCAGTTCGCTCGTCGCGGCGCGGCGACGGCGGTGCTGTCGACGTTCGGCCGAGCAGCCGGATCTCCCGGGGCTGCCGGAGCGACACCGGTCGAGGCGTAGCGGAGGCAGCAACCCGCCTCGTACGGGTCGTTGGCATCCAACTCGAGCACCTCGATGCCGCCGAGCTCCGCGGCGATCCCTTCGGCGATGCCCAGGTGCAGCGCGCAGATCGTGGCGGGATCGTCGCCGGCGACCTCGGCGTACGGGCAGCGGTGCAGGATGACCTCGGAGCGCGTCTCGTCGACCTCGGGTTCGTAGCCGTGGCGGCGCGCATGGTGCACGAGGGCGTCGAGCGGGTCCTCGTCGGGTTCGGCTGCCCTCGCTGCGACAGCCTCCAGACGGCCGGTGTCACGACCGGCCTGTCGCACGCTGACCCCGTCGCGCAGCGCCTTCGTGAGCAGGCTCGACAGCCGTCGGTACGCCGCTGCAGGTCCCGGGACGTTCAGGTTCGCGGTTGCCCGGTACAGCGTCGGTGGTCGCCCACGGCCGCTCGGCGCGCTCGCCTCGGATCGGATGAGGTCGACCGACTGCAGCCGTTGGAGGTGCGAGCGCACAGCGGTGTGGTGGACGCCGACGATGTCGGTGAGCTCCGCGACCGACAAGGCCCGGCCGCCGTCGAGGAGGAGTCGGTAGATCTGGTAGCGGGTGGGGTCGGCCAGGGCTTCGGCCTCGGCGAAGGTCGGGGTCGGCGCCGGCGCAGGCGGGGAGGACGCGTCGGGAGGGGCGGGCACAGCCCGCCCCTCCCGACGTTCACCCCCCCGGGCTGTCATCAGTGGCTCATCCCCTCCGGCAGCTTGGCGTCGCCGGCACGGAACAGCCCGAGCGCACCCTTGCCGGTGTTGGAGAACTTGTGGGTCACCATCGGGTAGTAGCCGACCTCGGCGAAGCTGAACTCGACGAACCCACCCTGTGCGGGTTGCAGGTCGAGCACCTGGCTGCCGCCGTGTCGTGCATCGGGCTGCAGGAGGTAGGTGCCCTCCTTGAACACGGTGTCGAAGATGGTGCCGACGATGTGGAAGGCCGAGTTCTCGCTCGGTCCGTCGTCGACGACCCAGACACGGATGCGCTGGTTCGGCTCGACCTGGATCGGGGCGAAGCTGTACTGGTTCCAGTAGCCGTTGAACACGACAGCGTCGAACTTGAACTGCTGCATCTTGGTCAGGTCGCCGGGCTTGCCCTGCGGGCCCAGGTAGAACTCGGACTGGGTGAACAAGTACTCGTGGTCGACCGGTGCCAGGTTCGGCGGGTCGATGACGATGGCGCCGTACATGCCGTTGCCGATGTGGTGCAGCGTCGGGTTGGTGCCGCAGTGGTACATCCACGCTCCGGCGTACTCCGCCTTGAACTGGTACAGCAGCGACTCACCCGGGGCGATCGTGCGCATCTCGTCGCTCCAGGCGACACGTGATGCGTGGAAGTCGATCGAGTGGCCGAGCTTGCCGTCGTTGACGAGGGTGACGTTGAAGACGTCACCGATCTTCCCGCGGAGCGTCGGACCTGGGACGGTGTCGTTGAAGGTCCACATCTCCTGCTTCACACCCGGAGCGATCTCCATGACCTTCTCGGTGGCGCGCAGCGTGATGTCGTGGACCGTGCCGCCGGGAGCCGGTTGCAGCGTCGGGTCGCGTGGCTTCCAGTCGGCTGGGGGCTTGGCGTTGGGGTCGATCTTGGCGTCGTCGGACGCCGCCGCCTGATCACCGCCGGTCGCGGCGACGTTGGTCGCGCCGCCGCCGGAGGCCCCGGTGACGTCGATCGTCATCACCATCCCGGCTTCCTTGTGGCCGGGGACGGTGCACCACGCCTGGCTCGTCTTGTCCATGGTGCCGAGGTCGACCGTCTCCGACGCATGGGGGTCGAGCATCTTCGTGCCCTTGGCCCCACCGTTGAGCTTGAGGTCGTGCTGCATCGAGCCCATGTTCGTGACCTTGAGCACGAGCTTGGTCCCGGCCGGCACGCTGATCTTGTCCGGCTTCACGTAGAACTCTCCGAGCTCGACCGACACCGTCTTGGTCTGGCCGCTTCCGGGGCTGGCGCCGCCGCTGGCGGACCCCCCACCTCCGGCCGGGAGGAAGAGTCCGGCTGTTGCCACCAGCAGGGCGATGACGCCGACTGCGGTGGCCGCCAGCCACCAGGTGATCGCTGACCCGTCGGTCTGGCGAGGACCTCGTTCGGGTTCTGTTGTCATGACGCCGCTCCTCAGGCTCGTCGGTGAGCATTTCTTCGGCTGTTCAGGCAAGTATTTGCGAAGCGGCCGTCGGAGGCAATGTGACATGTGGCTGGGAGGACTCACAGGGTCGCGAGGCGGGACCACTCCCTGCGGTGAGCGGCGAGGTCCGATCGCTCGCGCGCTGGTGCCCGCAGGCGCGTGCTCGTCCGCCTGCGACCGGTCCGGGGAGGTCCCGGCTGCTCAGGCGTCCTCGGTCGGAGTGGCGTACTCCTTGAACGCAGCGAGGGCTCTCGGTCCCCAGACCGTTGCCGGTCCGCCGTTCATCAGGACCGCGACGCCCATCGCCTCGGCGACCTCTGCCTCGGTCGCGCCGGCAGCCGCGGCGCCTCTCGCGTGGGCGACGACGCAGCCGTCGCATCGTTCGACCACCGCGATCGCCAGAGCGATGAGCTCCTTGGTCCTCCGCGGCAGCGCGCCGTCGGCCATGGCCGCTCGGTGCAGGCCGGCGAAGGCGCCGATCGTGTCCGGGATGGCGTGGCGCAACTCCCGGGCCGGGGTGCGCAGCTCGTCCGCGACGTCGTGGTGGTGACCCATGGTCGAAGGCTCCTCGTCAGGCAGGTGGTCGTCTGGGTGTCGGGCCGACCGGGGCCCTCAGCAGCGGTTGCCGCCCCGTCCTACACTCCCCGGGACCTGAACGCGAGCCCGTGCGACGGTCGAGCCCACGTAGCTCAGGGGATAGAGCGTCGGTTTCCTAAACCGTGCGTCGCAGGTTCGAATCCTGCCGTGGGCGCCAGCGAGACCGAGGGACACGGGGGCTCCCGGAGGTCCGAAGGCTGGGGGTCGGGTAGGGTCACGGCCGGCGAAGGGGAGTAGCCCGCCACCGGACGGTCGACATGCTGGGTGATGAGCCCCGGCCCCCGGGCCCGCAGCAGCGGGTGGGCAAGACCTTCGACCGGCACCCGATGGACGGTGCCCGGTCGAGGTCGGCACTTCCCGGTGTCGCTCCTCCGGGCGGCGAGGAGATGACACGTGTTGCATGCCTTCCTGCTGAGCCTCGCAGTGATCTTCGTCGCGGAGCTCGGCGACAAGAGCCAGCTGATGGCACTGGCGTTCGCGACCCGCTACCGGCCGTTGCCGATCCTGATCGGGCTGACCATCTCGACGGCGCTCGTGCACGCACTCTCGGTGTTGATCGGCGTCGTGATCGGGGCCGAGCTGCCGACCACGGCCATCAGCGTGATCTCCGGGATCATGTTCCTCGGGTTCGGACTGTGGACCTTCCGGGGCGACCGCCTCGACGACGACGACGTCGCGCTCGCAGAGCGCGACGACCGTTCTGCAGTCGTCGCGGCGAGCATCGCGTTCTTCCTGGCCGAGTTCGGCGACAAGACGATGCTCGCGACCATCACGCTCGCGACGAAGGGGGGAGCGTTCGGCACGTGGCTCGGTTCCACCGTCGGCATGATCGCTGCTGACGCGCTCGCGATCGGCGTCGGTGCGATGCTCGGTGCTCGGCTGCCCGAGAAGGCCATCCGCATCGGCGCCGGGACGCTGTTCCTGGTCTTCGGGGTCGTGCTGATCGTCGAAGCGCTCTGAGCAGACCGATCGGTGCTCTGGGGCGGCCGACCGCTGCGATCAGGCGGCGACGGTGCGGAGCGCGCCGGCGAGCGCCCCGATCGACGCCCGCTCGTACTGCTTCGCCGCGGGCAGGATCCGGGTGAACGCGAACGCCGCGTGGAACATGCCGGGCAGGATCCGAGACTGCACCGGAACCCCCGCGGAGCGGAGCGCGGCGGCGTAGCGGGTGGCGTCGTCGCGCAGCTTGTCGACCGCGCAGCCGGTGACCCACGCGGGAGGGAGCCTGCTGAGGTCCCCTGCGAGCAGCGGCGACGCCGCCGGATCCGACGCGAGCGCCCGGTCGCCGAGGTAGCAGTTCAGGTACGTGTCGATGGCGTGTCGGTCGAGGAGGTAGCCGTCGGGGACCTCCTCGATCGACGGCGATCCCAGGGTGAGGTCGACCGCGGGCACGTCCAGCCACTGGTGGCGGATCCTCGGTCCGCCCCGGTCTCGGGCGAGCAGGCACGCCGAAGCAGCGAGGTTCGCCCCGGCGGACTCGCCGCCGATCGACAGCCGTGCCGGGTCGACGTCGAGCTCGCCGCCGTGGTCTGCCAACCAGCACAGCGCCGCGTAGCAGTCCTCGAGCGGGACCGGGAACGGGTGCTCCGGTGCGAGTCGGTACTCGATCGACGCGACCACGCAGTCCGCCCCGACCGCAATCTCCCGACACCGCGGATCACGCTCGTACAGGGTGCCGACGCACCAGCCGCCGCCATGGATGAACACATGCAGCGGGCGCGGAGCCCCGGCTCGACGAGCATCGGGTCGCCGGTCCCCGGCCCGGCCTTCACGGGAGTTCGGCCAGTACATGCGGACGGTGATCGAGGTCCCGCCGACAGGGACGAGGATGTCGCGCTCGATGCACCGGGGACCGGGGCTCATCACGAGGTCGCGCCCGCTGCGGGCCGCCCGCTCGGACCGCGCGCGTGCTTCGGGGATGCTCAGCTCGATGCTCCGTCTGCTGTCGAGTCGACCCAGCCACAGCAGCGGGAGCAGGCGGGGATCGACGTGCGGCCGTCGAACGCGAGCGTCGTGGGACATCCCGTCCATCCTGCCTGAGTGTCGAGTCGGACACAGGGCGTGGCAGTCTCGGGTGCACCGTTGCAACAGCTGCTGAGTGCAGCGGAGCCGGACAGAGGGCCCGACACAGAGCCCGACACAGAGCCCAACACAGAACCCAACAGGAGGACACCATGGCGCTCGACGCCGACCTCGCAGCCCTCGCGAAGGGGAAGAACTTCGCCGCGATCACCACGTTGATGCCCGACGGCCAGCCGCAGACGCAGATCATCTGGGTGGATGTCGACGGTGACCGTCTCGTCGTCAACACCACCGTCGGTCGCCAGAAGTACCGCAACGTCCTGGCCGACCCGAGGATCACCGTCACCGTGTTCGAGGACGGCAACCCCTACCGCTACGTCGAGGCCCGTGGTGTGGTCGCATCGACCGAGGACGGCCCGTCGGCGGCTGCGAGCATCGACGCCCTGTCGGAGAAGTACACCGGCGGGCCCTACACCATGGGTCCGACCGACGAGCGGGTCATCTTGTCCATCGACGTCCGCCACGTCCACAAGAACGGCTTCTGAACCCATCGGCCACGCCCCGACGGAATCTGGGGGTCGAAATCGACAGGATGTGTCGATTGCGACCCCTATGTTCCGGTTGGGAAGGGGTTGTGGCCGGGGGCGACGAGCGGCCACGGGCGGACCTGTTCGAGCAGCTCGGCAACGCCGAGCGCCAGCCCGTCGGCCCAGCGGGGCGCGACCAGCTGCAGCCCCATGGGCACGCCCCGGTCGCCGAGGCCCATCGGCACGCTGACCGCCGGGTGCCCCGTCGAGTTGATGTCGGGGGTGTTCGTCACGATGGCCGGATCGTCGGTGACGTCACCGGCGCTGGTCGGCAGCGGTCCCTCCGGCGCCCAGTCCTGCACGTTCACCGTCGGCAGCGCCAGCACCCCGTCGGGGCCGATCGCCGCGTCGATGCGAGTGCCGTGCTCGTGGCGGCGACGGTCGGCGGCCAGGTAGTCGTCGATGCTGACGGCGGAGCCGAAGCCGACCAGGAGTCGCAGCGACTCGTCGAGCTCGTCCCAGCGGTCGCGCTGTGCGGCGAGGCTCTGGGCGAGCTCGCAGGCAGCCATGACGAACCAGTCGGCGATCGCCTGGTCGTCCGAGGGCGAGGTGATGCGTTCGACGACGACGCCCTCTGAGGCGATTGCAGCGAGCGACGCCTCGTAGGCCGCCTCGACGACGGGGTCCACGTCAGCTCGGAAGGTGCGACACGCGAGCACGCGCGCCGGACGCGTCGGCTCGAGCAGCGCGGTGCCGGCAGGTGCGGACATCCAGTCGCCGGCGGCGCCGCCGTAGACCACGCGGGCCTGGTGGACGACATCCGCGACGGTGTGGCCGGTCACGCCCTGGGTCGACAGCTCGATCCAGCGTGGCAGCACGTTGCGACCGATCGCTCCCGTCGTCGGCTTGAGCCCGACGAGCCCGCACAGCGCGGCGGGGATCCGCA
>JAFDWA010000710.1 GCA_018268735.1 Actinomycetota bacterium
GTCGAGGCCACCCGCGCCGCGATGCACAGCGGGATCTCGGTGGTCCGACCCGGTGCCCGGATCCGGGACATCGGCCGTGCGATCGAGTCGACGGTGACACCGCTCGGCTACTCGATCGTCCGCGAGTTCATCGGTCACGGAATCGGCGACCAGTTCCACACGTCGTTGCAGATCCCCCACTACTACGACCCCCGCAACGACACGGTCCTGCTGCCCGGCATGACCTTCACGGTGGAGCCGATGATCAACATCGGTGCCGCAGCCGTGACGATGTGGGACGACGGGTGGACCGTCGCCACCGCTGACCGGCAGCGAACCGCGCAGTTCGAGCACACCGTGCTCGTCACCGAGGAGGGCCACGAGCTGCTGACCGTCCCCGCCGAGGGGCCCCCTGCAGACGTGCTGTTCGCACCGGATCGAACCGCGTCCTCGACGGCTCCTGCCTCCTGATCAGCCCGGCCGGCCCCACCGACACCTTCCCCCTCAGCCCTGGCGCTCCGTCGCCGCACGGCGCGCATGCACACCGGGAGGACGACGCGATGGTCCGCGCCGCAGCATCGACGGCCCGTCGGGGTCGGCTCACGGGACGAACCGGCCGAGCAACCACAGTGACCGCTCGTCGGGTCGACTCGTGGCGGCGTGTGCCGTGGAGCCGTGGACGACGTCGGGTGCTGCGACGCCACGTGACGGGATGGGCGGTCGTCGCGCTGACCGCGATCGTTGCGCACGGGGCGATGACGCAGGCGGCAACGACCCGAGCGGCATGGGCGGGTGGGCGGACCGTCCTGGTGCTGCGGACGCCGGTTCCGGCAGGACGACGCATCCGCGCCGCCGACGTGACCACGGTGCAGGCACCTGCAGCGCTGAGCCCTGCCGATGCCGTCGGGACGCTACCCGGCGGCGCGGTGGCGGCGATCGACCTCCGGACGGGGACCCCGATCGGCGCCTCGATGCTGCGGGTCTCGGGGCGACTCGTCGGAACGGACTCGCTGGAGCCCGGCCGCGTGGCGGTCGCGGTCCGAACCGGGGAGCTCCCCACACCGGCGAGCGTGGGCGACGTCGTCGACGTGGCCGCCCCCGGCTGGGACGGACC
>JAFDWA010000711.1 GCA_018268735.1 Actinomycetota bacterium
CCAGAGCGCCGCCGATGCGGGTCGGGATGCGGCGTCCATCGTCGTCAGCAGCGGCACCGCCGGCGTGTTCGGCGACGACCCGATCGGCGCGGTGGAGGAGCTCGCAGCGAAGGGCGTCGACCGCTGCATCGTTCCGGCGTTCGCGTTCATGCAGGACACCGAGGCGACGATCGCCGACTTCGGAGAGCGCGTCATCGCCGCGGCGAACGGCAGGTGATCCCTCGGCGCCGACCGTCGACGTCAGGAGCAGGCGGCGCGCAGCGACGGGTACGGGTTGATGGGGTTCGATCCGGATCGCCGCAGACCGACGTGCAGGTGCGTGTCCCCACCGGCCGCATCGCCGGAGTTGCCGACCCGGGCGATCGGTTGGCCGGCGCTCACCCGCCGCGATGCGCCGATCGTGGACGAGAGGTGCGCGCCGTAGATCACCCAGCCGGTGTCCGTGGTGAGGTTGAAGGTGGTGCCGCCCAGGGGGTTGGAGCCGAACACCACGGTGCCGGACATGGGTGCGACCACGGTCGTGCCCCTGGGGGCGAACATGTCGGTGCCCTGGTGGAATCGACCGCCGTCGTCACGCGGGAACCCCCAGTCGTTCATGAACGAGGCGCCTCGCAGCGGACACCGTTGCAGCTTCGGCCCGATCTGCCCGGCGGACATCGACGACGGAGCGCCGAGCGGTGCGAGCGACCCGTCGATGATGACCTGCGCACCCAGGTAGAGCCGGTCGTCGATGATGCCGTTCGCAGCTCTCACGGCGTTGGCGGAGATGCCGTAGCGCTTCGCGATCGACGCGACCGTGTCGCCGCTCCGGACGATGTGCGACAGGTGCCCGGCGACGGTCCTCGTCGGCTGTCGACGACGGGCGACTGCCCGGACTCGGGGAGATCGGCGACCGGTGGCGCGCTCGGACCGCTGGACTCGGCGCTGCCTCGACTCGATCCGGCGGCCGTCCACCGAGTGACGTGCGTGCACGACCGGAGCAGCGGTCGCCTCGACGACCGGTACGAGCAGCAACGACCCGGTGACGATCACCGCCACCGGGAGCACATGTCTGAGTCCCAAACGCATGGACTCCCATCGGCCGAGTCA
>JAFDWA010000712.1 GCA_018268735.1 Actinomycetota bacterium
GCCACGACGTCGACGCGCTGCGTGCGGGCGAAGGCCTTCGCCTCCCGGTCGATCTCGGCGAGGTGGTCGTCGACCGGGGCGACGGCGTGGTCAGCCGGCACATCTTCCTCGCTCACGCCACGGCGCACGACGGTCGTCGGCGGTGGGCACGTCGCACCGTCGTGGCGATGAACGGAACCCACCTCGGCCCAGCGGACCTCGGTCCGCGTTCCCATCCGAACGACGGGCTGCTCGACGTGTTCGACGGCCAGGTCCCGAGGAGCCAGGTGCGCGCCGCCGCGCGTCGTGAGCGGACGGGGAGCCACGTGCCGCATCCCGGCATCGTCGAGCGTCGGACCGCTGCCTACGAGGTCCTCTCGGAGCGGCTGCTCGCGATCCGCGTCGACGGACGCCTCATCGGCGCTGCCACCCACTTCGAGATCCGCTGCCTGCCCGACGCACTGGTCGTGGTCGTGTAGTCGCGGTCGTGCCGGCACGCCCGCGTCGCCCGCGTCGCTACCCTCGCCGGATGCGAGCGTGGATCCTGGACGAATCACCCGGCACCTACCGCTGGGGCGAAGTGGCCGACCCGGAGGTCGGGCCGTTCGACGTCGCCGTCGAGGTCCGGACGTCCGCCCTCAACCACATGGACCACTGGTTGACCGTGGGGCTCCCCATGCCCCCGGTGCTGCCGCACGTCCCGGGCAGCGACGTCGCCGGCGTGGTGGCGGCGGTCGGCTCGGCGGTCACCGAGTGGGCGCCGGGCGACGAGGTGGTGATCAACCCTGCAGTCGTGCCCGCAGCAGCGCTCGCACGTGGAGACGACAGCGTCCTCGATCCGGCGATCTCACCGCTCGGGGAGATGCGCTGGGGCGGTCACGGCGAGCGGTGCGTGGTTCCGTCGCATCAGCTCGTGGCCCGCCCGACGGGTCGGTCCTGGGCGGAGTGCGCGGCCTATCCCGTCTGCTCTGCGACTGCGTGGCGGCTGCTGCGCCGCGCCGGTCTCGCTGCGGGTGACACCGTCCTGATCACCGGCATCGGTGGCGGGGTGGCGACTGCGGCGATGATGCTCGCCCTGCACATGGGGGCAACGGTGTTCGTCACCTC
>JAFDWA010000713.1 GCA_018268735.1 Actinomycetota bacterium
CGCTTCGGCCAGCGACCGACACAGCGTGTCGTGGGTGTCGATGGAGCCGATGACGAACCCCCCGCCGTGCAGGTAGAGGAGCGTCGGCGCCGCCACGGCAGCACCGAGGCTCGAGGGTCGGTAGAGCCTCGAGCGGATCGGCCCATCACGCCCGACGAGGGCGACGTCGAGCGTGTCGACGCCAGCCGGACCCGGACCGAAGGCCCCGCACATCGCGTCGAACATCTGACGGAGCCCAACGGGTCCGAGCTCCATCGGCGGCACCGACTCCGATGCAGCGATGAGATCGAGGATCGGCTGGAGCTGTGCGTCGACCGGCATCGTGGTCCCCCTCGGATGGCTCGCCCCGCACCGATCGGGCCAGGAGCCTCAAGTCGGGGGGTGGCGGTGCCGACATCGTAGTTGTGACGAAGGACGGGACCGCCGTGGCGCGGACGCGACGACGACCGGGCACCAGCCGACTCGGCCGCGTCTGGCACCACCGATCGAGGCGTTCGGACCGTGCTGCGGCACTGGTCGAAGCGGCGATCATCCTGCCGGTGCTGATGGTGTTCCTCCTCGGCATCATCGAGTTCGGGCTCGTCTACGCGACCGCTGCGACGGCCACGGGCGCGAGCCGAAGCGGCGCCCGCCTCGCTGCGGCCTCGTTCGGTCCCGGCAAGTCGAACTTGCAGGCCTCCGCGAACATCGTCGCGGGCGCCGTCTCCGGCGACCTCCAGGCGCTCACGAGCGCTGTGCCGATCGGGATGGTCGTCTACAAGGTCGACGGCACACGTTCCGACGGTGGACCGAGCGGCGGCTTCCCCGCATCGAACGACACGATGACCGGCGGTTGCACGTCGAACTGCTACCGCTACACGTGGAACTCGGCGACGAAGCAGATGGCGCCCGCGTCGAGCCCCGGCTGGACGATGACCAACGGCGACATCTGCGTCGCTGCCAGCACGGCGTCGGTCGGTGTGTGGGTCCTCGTGCGCCACAGCTACCTGACCCAGCTGATCGGCAAGTACAACTACGTCGCCGGCAAGACGATCATGCGCCTCGAGCCCCTCCCGAGCGACCAGTGCTGAGGCGCCACATCCGCCC
>JAFDWA010000714.1 GCA_018268735.1 Actinomycetota bacterium
CGTCACAGGCGCTGGCGCTTCGTTGCCGGATCGTGTTGGCCTGCGCGGACAAGGACCGCACGAACGGCCAGATCGCTGAGGAGTTCGGCTGCAACCCGGCAACGGTGTCGAAGTGGCGTCGCCGGTTCGCGGTGGAGCGTCTCGACGGTCTGATGGACGCGCCTCGTCCTGGTGCGAAACGCACGATCGGCGACGATGTCGTCGAGGCCGTGGTCATCGACACCCTCGAGAGTGCCCCGACAGATGCGACGCACTGGTCGACGCGGTCCCTGGCTGCCAAGCACGGGATCAGTCGACAGACCGTGTCGGAGATCTGGAAGGCGTTCGGGCTCAAGCCATGGCGCCAAGACGAGTTCAAGATCTCCCCCGACCCGCAGCTGGTCGAGAAGATCCGCGACCTCGTCGGGCTCTACATGAACCCGCCGGTCAACGCGGCGGTGTTCGCGGTTGACGAGAAGCCCCAGATCCAGGCACTCAACCGCACCGCCCCGACGTTGCCGATGCTGCCCACCACACCAGCGAAGGCCACCCACGACTACCAGCGCAACGGCACCATCGACTTGTTCGCCGCGCTGGACATGGCCACCGGCAAGGTGATCACCGAACTCCGTCCGAACCACTCCTCAGCAGAGTTCATCAAGTTCCTCAACAAGATCAACCGCGAAGTTCCCAAAGGGTTGGACGTGCACGTCATCTTGGACAACCTCTCCACCCACAAGACACCCGCCGTGCACAAGTGGTTGCTACGCCACCGCCGATTCCACTTCCACTTCACCCCCACCTACGGCTCCTGGATGAACCTCGTCGAACGCTGGTTCTCAGCCCTCACCACCAAGAAGCTCCAACGCTCAGCACACGACTCCGTCGCAGCACTCGCCGCCGACATCACCAACTGGGTCGAACACTGGAACGACAACCCCACCCCGTTCGTCTGGACCAAAACCGCCGATGAGATCCTCGACAAACTCGCCCGCTACTGCTCCGCCGTCACCGGAACCGAATATGACGACGGAACAGCCTGACAGGACACTAGACGGTCGCGCCACGATCCCCGACACCGGGCGACCCGGTCGCTACGAGGGGG
>JAFDWA010000715.1 GCA_018268735.1 Actinomycetota bacterium
CTTGAACTGGCGGACGAGAATCTTGGTGAGTGCCACGACGGTCTCCTTACAGGGTTCGGTGTGATGTTGGGTTCTGGGTGTGCAGATCGAAGTTCAACGACCATTCGGGCTGCTGACGGTCGTTACGGCCAATGAACGCCGGGCCCTGCCCGCGA
The DNA here is from genome assembly GCA_018268735.1 of Actinomycetota bacterium. GTDB lineage: Bacteria > Actinomycetota > Acidimicrobiia > Acidimicrobiales > Microtrichaceae > Dermatobacter. Next base: position 156 of record JAFDWA010000715.1, read on the forward strand.
TGGGTGCAGCCTTCGACGTACACAGCGTCAGGGCCTGCCTGGTCCCACCAGACGCTGTCAGCGCAGTCCAACGCGTCGATCAGGTCCTGTGCTGCTGCTGCACCGCCGACGTGGTCGTAGGCGGCGCCACGGACGAGGAGCTGCAACGACGGTTCACCCCACGGCCACCGCGACCCGACCATCGGGCCCGGAGACACCGTCGCCATCACCGTGACGCCATCATCGTCGGGCATGTGGTCAACGAACGCGTTGCCGCCCGCATCGTCGGGCCGGTAGTCAACCCAGTCGACGAGACCGGTGAGGTGGATCAGCGCAGCTGCTGCGATCACGTCGCGTCTCGCATGTGCCTGGCGATGTAGTCACCGATCGTCTGGCGGTCCTCAGCCAGTGTCCGTTCCAGCCACTTCGCGCGCCGGCCGTCGTTGTGACGGAGCCGCGTGTCTTCGTGTTGACGGGCGGCATACGGCGTGTCGTAGGAGATGCTGGCGCGCAGGTCGGCCGTGTCGATCGTGACCTGACCCGATCGAGCCAAGGTGCCCTCTTCGATCGGGACCGTCCGGTTCGCGTCTTCCAACGCGAACTCCGCCGCGTTGAGCAACGCCGAAGCGGCTGCAGCATGCACCTTCCCCAACGTCGCCCGGTCAATCCTCGCCTGGATCGTCATGGCGCCACCGGTCTCGGCCCATCGAGCAGCAGATCCACATGATCGACCCGCCGATAGTCCATCGCTTCAGACACGTCCAGCACCTCGTAGAGCCGGTCGCCGTGCTCGATCAACGACCCGACCGGAGCACACACTCCCGGCCGCATCGTCGCTGTCGCTGACGCGATCACCACAGCCCCGGTGCCGGTCCGGACCTGTCGACGGCGACCATCAACCCGGGCAGGCACACCCCGAACTGGCCGGGCGAACGCGGGGTCAC
>JAFDWA010000716.1 GCA_018268735.1 Actinomycetota bacterium
CGCCTGGTGCTGCACCCCGCCGTCTCCCTGCGGCCCGAGCGGTTCGGCGCGCTCGCCTACAGCTTCGACACCCGCAGGCTGTCGTTCCTCAAGCACCCGGACCTGGTGCGCGTCGTCGAGCTCCTCGACGGTGAGCGCTCGGTCGGCGAGTGCCTCGTCGACGCCGGTGTCGACGAGACGCGGTGGGAGAGCTTCCTGCGCGCGCTCGGGTCCTTGCGTGACTCCCACATGCTCGCCGACGCCGGAAGCGATCGTGCCGCCTGAGGCGATCGTGGCGCCGGAAGCCATGGCGCGTCCCGCCGTCGTCCACCAGCCGCCGACCGCGTCCCGATCACTGGTCGAAGAGTTCAAGGAGGGCCTCGACGCACCCATCTGCCTCACCTGGGAGCTGACCTACGCCTGCAACCTGAGCTGCGTGCACTGCCTGTCGAGCTCCGGTCGTCGCGACCCCCGTGAGCTGTCGACGCAGGAGTGCTTCGCGGTGGTCGACGAGCTCCAGCGGCTCAAGGTCTTCTACGTGAACATCGGTGGCGGCGAGCCGATGCTGCGACCGGACTTCTTCCAGATCGCGCAGTACGCCGTCGACCACCAGGTCGGGGTCAAGTTCTCGACGAACGGCACGTTCATCGACGCCGCAGCGGCGCGTCGGCTGGCGGCGATGGACTACCTGGACGTGCAGATCTCGATCGACGGGGCCGACGCCGAGGTCAACGACCTGGTCCGGGGCGATGGCTCCTACGCAGCGGCGCGACGGGCGATGGACCACCTGGCGGGCGCGGGGTTCGGACCGTTCAAGATCAGCCTCGTGGTGACCCGCCACAACGTCGACCAGCTCGACGGCTTCAAGTCCCTGGCGGACTCCTACGGCGCGCAGCTCCGGGTGACGCGGCTGCGGCCGTCGGGTCGGGGTGCCGACTCGTGGCACGAGCTGCACCCGACCCAGGCCCAGCAGCGGGACCTCTACCAGTGGCTGATCGGTCGCGACGACGTGCTGACCGGCGACTCGTTCTTCCACCTGTCCGCGCTCGGGGATCCGCTGCCGGGGCTGAACCTCTGCGGCGCCGGACGGGTCGTGTG
>JAFDWA010000717.1 GCA_018268735.1 Actinomycetota bacterium
CACGAGGTGCTCACCTCCCTCGCCCACGACTCACGCCACATCGACGCCGTCGAGCTCAACCCCGTCACGGTCGGGATCGTCAAGGACCGCTACAAGGCCTACACCGGCGACTGGGCAGGCTCGCCACGGGTCGCGCTCACCCAGGGCGACGGACGGTCCTTCCTCGCTCGCAGCGACAAGAAGTTCGACCTCGTGTGGTTCGTCGCTCCCGACTCCTACGCCGCCAACAACGCCGCGTCGTCGGGAGCGTTCGTCCTCTCGGAGAGCTACCTGTACACCAAGGAGATGGTCGAGAAGACCCTCGAGCACCTGACCGACGACGGGATCGCGGTCGTCCAGTTCGGCGAGGTGGACTTCCTCAACCGCCCGAACCGCACCGCTCGCTACGTCCTGACGGCACGCGACGCGATGGAGGAGCTCGGGATCCACGACCCAGGCCGCCACATGATGATCGCGACGTCGCAGGACCCGCTGACCAGCGGGCTCTCGACGATCATGTTGAAGAAGTCGCCGTTCACCGCCGAGGAGATCGCACGATTCTCCGACGCGGTGCCGACCACCGCGCAGGGCAAGGTCGTGTACGTGCCGGGGATCACCGGGACGAACCACGTGGTGCCGTGGCTCGCTGCGGCGAGCGACGCCGACGCCCGGAAGATCCAGGAGAACTACCCCTACGACATCAGCCCGATCACCGACGACGGGCCCTTCTTCTGGCACTTCGTGCCGTTCACCGACGTCGTGCGGACGATGGGCCACTCGATCGACGCCTCCGACCGTGAGAGCGCGATCGGCGAGCGGGTCCTCCTGCTGCTGCTCGTGATCGCGACGCTGTTCGCGGTCGCCTTCCTGCTCATCCCGTTCGTCGTCGTCCGACGGCGATGGGCCACCCTGCCAGCGAAGGGGACCTCGGCGGTGTTCTTCGCCGCGTTGGGCCTCGGGTTCATGCTCTTCGAGATCACGATGATCCAGCGCCTCACGCTGTACCTCGGCTTCCCCACGTACTCGCTCACGGTGACGCTCGCGTCGATCCTGGTGTTCACCGGACTCGGCGCGCTGTGGTCGAACCGCTACGCA
>JAFDWA010000718.1 GCA_018268735.1 Actinomycetota bacterium
CCTGGAACTGACCGATACCCAAGCCGACGCCGTCGCCCTGCTCGCATTGGTTGCAGGCCAAGACGTCGAGCCGGGTGACGGTCCGGGTCGCTGGCGGATCGCCCGACGCACCGCTGAGGACCGGGTCATCTCGACGGTCGACCCCGAGTCGCGCCACGCGCACAAGACCCGCCGGTCCTACCGCGACGGCTACAAGGCGCACGTCGCAGCCGAGCCAGACACCGGCCTCGTCACCGCGTGTGACATCGGGCCGGGCAACGCCGGTGACGCGGAGGCGGCACCGGATCTGATCACCGGTGAACCGGCGGGCACCGATGTGCTCGGCGATTCCGAGTATGGCTCCGGTGAGTTCCGAGACCACCTCGGGACCCGGGACATGACAGCTGTGATCAAGCCGCCGCCGCTGCGTCCCGCCGTCCCCGGCGGCTACACCCTCGATGACTTCCGCTTCGATCTCGACGCCGGAACGGTCACCTGCCCCGAAGACATCACCGTCACGATCACCCGCTCCGGCTCGGCACGCTTCGGTGCTCACTGCACCGATTGCCCGGTCCGGGCGCGCCGCACCACCGCTGAGCGCGGACGGGTCATCAAGTTGCACCCCCATCACGGGCTGTTGGCCGCCGCCCGTGTCCTGGCCAGCACCGAGAACTTCGATGCGACCTACCGGCAACACCGGCCGATGATCGAGCGCACCACCGCCTGGCTCGTCAAGGACAACCACCGGCTGCTCCGCTACCGAGGCATCGAAGCCAACCGGCTCGGCTGGTCCCACCGCTGCGCCGCGGTGAATCTCAAACGCCTCCTCGCGCTCGGACTCACCCACAACGACGGCTGGACCATCGCGACACCGGCCTGAACGCCGAGCTCGCCGGCGCCACCAAGCCCCACAGAGGTCGACCGAGACAACAAGGCACTCCGGGCGACCGCCCACCTACACCAACGCGCCCGGCTCCCGTGCGCTCAACCACCACGCCCCGATATCACCGACTCCCGAAGCGCCCTTGCTCAGCAGTCGCCTAGGAGGGGATTGCCGGACTGGCAGACTCTCCGACCGTGGAACGGGCAGTGT
>JAFDWA010000719.1 GCA_018268735.1 Actinomycetota bacterium
TCCTTGTCCGCGCAGGCCAACACGATCCGGCAACGAAGCGCCAGCGCCTGTGACGACGAGTGCCGCCGAGCCCAACGCTGCAAGGTCCGGCGTTCCTCGCCGGTCAACTCGATCTCGACAGTCGGTCGTCCACGTCGTGCCATAACTCGCCTCCGATGTTGGTTGACAACACCGGACAACACGACCGATCACCCAAAATTCCCGTTCCACCAGATTTCCTGACGGAACAGCCTGACAGGACACTAGGACGTCGAGGAACCACCTCAGCTCAGCCCTCGTGCGGTTGTCGGTGTTGTCACCGGTCTGGATGCACCAGGCCATCGCAGCGCCGGTCACTGGGCTGGCCGCGACGGCGTTGGTGGCCAGCACCATCTGGTCGAGGACCTGCGTGGTGCAGGTCTCCTGCGGTCGATGGCCGCCGTCGGCACCGGGGTTGACCCAGCCGAAGGTCTCCCCACCCTCGAGGCGTGCCGGCGACTGGGCGTCGCACACGTGGGTGTCGGTGTGGTGCGCGACGTAGAGCAGTGAACGTCGCCGGCTGACCCGGTCAGGTGAGGGGGAGGCGCCCAGGTCCGTTCGGAGCAGGTGCGGCTCGCCCGGCGCCCAGCCGAGGCGTCGGTAGCGGCCCCGCCCCACCGGGCGGATGGTCGCCTCGAGGGTTGTGCGCGGCCTGTCGCCGTCGGGCGTCTCGGCCGACGGGTCGCGCACCGCGGCCCGGCCGATCTGCACCGTCCCGTCCGCCGGATCCTGCCGACGGGTGCTTCGGCGCATCCGGACGAGTCGAGCCAGACGTGCGGTGGCGTCGGCCACGGAGTTGGCCTGGTGGTTCGGCATCGTCGGCAATGGTGACACGGCCTGCGAGTTCATCTGATTCTTAGCTGCGTCTCGCATCGATCTCACGTGCGGTTGCTCCACTGTGCACATGAGATCGAACCGACACCGGATCGTCGTCGCCACGCTGTTCGTCGGAGCTGCTGCGCTCGCTCTCGCCGCGTGCGGCGGGTCCGGCACCTCCTCGGCGGGTGCGACCCCGACCAGCACCACCACGACGCCGACCTCCTCATCGGCGAC
>JAFDWA010000071.1 GCA_018268735.1 Actinomycetota bacterium
AGCTTTTGGTGACGATGTTCGTGGATAAGCGAGTCTGCAAGATCGATGGCGTCGATCAGCCCGTCCGCGGTCATACCTCGAATTCCGACGTAAAGGGCGCCGGGGACGACGTCGTCACTGAATGAGACACACTTGTCAGCAGATGCGTCGATATCACGGATGAACTGCACCTCGCGGGAGAGGGCATGCATTTCGGCGAGTAGCGCAGGCGAGTATCTACCGATGAGGTCGATGGCCTCCGCGAGGCGATGTCGGGCACCGGCAACGATGTCCTCCTCATGCTCGAACACAATTGGAGGATCGAATGGTGCTCGGAGCCAATGGTCGTCGACGTGAGCTCGGAGGCCAGCACCGTCGGCCCATTCCTGGTGGTCGGACAACGGAGTGTGTGGTGGATCAATGGCGCGACCGCTTGTGGTTCGCGTGACGGTCCCGCGGTCCGAATCCTGCAGTAGCCGGAGCTGGATGGCGGCGACTGGATGCGTCAGCACCCGGGTCAAGGGTCCGCTGGCGTGGGCATCGATCGCCGATTGTGCTGAGGCGTCGAGGAACTCGGCCCAGGCCGCCTTGGCCTGTTGGCTCCAAGAGCGGACGATGTCGTCGATCACAGGTCGGGCGAGACCGGGGTCGTCGTAGCCGGGTGGGAGTGGCGGCTCGGACGCCTCGGGGTCGCCCGACTGCTTGAGGTGCGAATGAAGGCGTCTGCGGGCGTGATCGAGGAGTGTCTTCATTTCAGCGCAGTACACAGTGGGGTGGGTGAAACCGTCCGACGCGAATCGATGGGGCACCGACCCGCCCCCGCACGTGTGCAGCTCCGGGCATGCTTGACACTCCATGCTCAGCCCTTGGGGACGCAGTAGCCGACGATGGCGATCGATCACCGGCGAGGCCGCCGCGTCTGCGATCGAGTGCTGCTCGAGGGTGAGGCCTGTCGCCGTGCCTCCGTCCTGAGTGATCTTCAGAACGTCGAGGTCGTGATATGACCCATCGGTCTCGATCGTCAGAAGTGACACGTCCCCGAGTCCGAAGGCATCCGTGGAGCTGGGCAGTCCGGCAACGACATGAAGGGCTTCGTCGAAGAACCTCAGCGGTAGTCGTGGGAACCGGTCGAACCAGGTATCGAATGCCTCCACGAGCCATCGCATGTACAGCTCTGCATCGTCGCTGCGCCCTGGCGGCGGCATCATGTGGTTGGCATCCGGAAGGAGGAGGTCGAGCCGAGGCAGGTCATACCCAGCGAAGAACTCGAGGAGATCAGCTGGAGACGTGCGCGGGTCGATGACGGCGATGACGCCAGCGAAGGACTGCGGGTGTTCCTCCAAGAGGGTCAGCGCAGCAGTGACCCGGTCGAATGAGGACCGCCCCCGAGGTGTCAGACGATGGAGGTCGTTCGCGTGGCGCGGACCATCGTGGCTGAGCGAGATCGAGATGTCCTCGGCATCCAACGTCTCCAGTGCGCGCTCATCGAGCAGAAGACCGTTGGTCTGCATGGACACACTGATGTGTACCCCGGGTGGGGCCTCAGCGCGGATCTGGATGGCGAACCGGGCGAGGGTGTCTGCCCCTGCAAGCAGCGGCTCGCCCCCGTGCAACACCACCACTGCCTCGTCGAGGCCCTCGGCCGCCGCATACTCGCTTATCCGGCGGGCGACAAGGTCTTGGTGCGCTTCTGAAAGGACGCGGGGAAGTGAGCGCCACGTCTGGTCAGCGTGTTCGTAGACGTAGCAGTAGTCACACGCCAGATTGCATCGGGATGCAACCTTGACGAGAAAGCAGGTGAAGCGAGCCGTCACCGACGACGGCTACGAACGGCTGTGGCGGTGGTGCATTCGGTCGTAGCTCGTGATCACCTGGTCGATCGATCCATCGGCCCTCAGGTCCTGCCGCAGACGGTCGATCGCGGGGTGGTCCGAGTCAGTGGACCGCACCGCGTCCTGCACGTCCGTCACCTGGTCATCCATGTTGCACCCCTCCGGGCTTGATCGGTCCTGCGAGGATATCCGGACGTAACGAGGTTCAGCGTGGACGGCCGCGGAAAGGCACAGTTCGATGCGGCACGGGGAACCGTGGTGTTGCAGGCGTTCAGGCGCTTCCGAAGATCCTCGCAGCAACGCGGTCGGCGGCGTCGGACTGCAGGGGGCGGCTCGGCGTTGGCGAGCACGGCGACGATGTCCTTCATCTCCTGGACGAGCGCTCGGATGTCGTCGGTGCCGAGCGCATGGCGGTGGTGGCGGGGCCCGTCCGGCGTGAACCGGTTGTGCTGACGGGCCCGCCGTCGTGCTCGATCAGGCGCCAGATCGGGGCCGACTGGTCGGCGGTGCACCTGCCGCCGACGCGATCTCGGGAATATCAGTTACACTGATGCCGGTGTGGGAGGTCGAGTACACCGACGAGTTCGATGGCTGGTTCCAGACGCTCACCGAGGAGGACCAGGACATGGTGATCGCACGGGTCGAGTTGCTCGGGTCCGTCGGTCCGGGACTCGGGCGGCCGGCCGTCGACAGCGTCCACCAATCTCGACATCCGAACATGAAGGAGCTCAGAGCCGAGGGTTCGATCAGGACGTTGTTCGCGTTCGATCCTCGGCGGACCGCGATCCTGCTGATCGGTGCTGACAAGAGCCCGGATGATCCTGGAAGCCCGAACTGGAACCGCTGGTATGACCGCTACACGCCGATCGCTGACGATCTCTACGACGCCCACCTCGATGAACTGCGCCAGGAAGGACTGCTCTGATGGCACGCAAGAACTTCAGTGACCTTCGAGATGCCGCTCGACGCGACCCGGAACGGTCTCGTCGTATCGACGAGGCCAAGCAGCGCGCCGAGGGGGAGATCGCGTCCTACCGGCTCGCGGAGCTTCGGAAGTCGCTCGGGGTCACCCAGGTCGAACTCGCGGAGATGATCGGTAAGTCACAGTCGGCGGTGTCGCAGATCGAACACGGTGAGATCGGCCTCTCGCTCGAGATGCTTCGTGCGATCGTCGGTCAACTCGGTGGCGAGGTCGAAGTCACCGCTGTGTTCGATGACCGCCGGGTTCTGCTCGAAGCCTGATCCGCTGTCGGGGGCCGGCACGAACTCACTGGCGCACCGTGGCGGCAGCCGGCAGCGGAGGACGTTGTGGCCATAGGCGATGCGCTATAGGCTTGGAGTGTGTCTGATGGAGCAGGTGCTCTGATTCGGGAGGCGAGGAAACGGTCCGGCCTCTCACAGACCGAGTTGGCTCGTCGCGCTCATGTGTCCCAGCCGGTGATCAGCGCGTACGAGAGCGGTCGCCGTGAGCCAAGCATGTCGATGCTGACCAAGCTGGTCGACGCGTCGGGACACACGCTGAGTGTCGAACTCGTCGCCGAGCCCGACACGCCTCGTGGGCTGCCGGACACGCCCGTCGGTCGACGGCTGCGTCGTCGACGTCGGGCGATCATCGAGGCTGCTGAGCGCCGGGGGGCGACGAACGTCCGTGTGTTCGGCAGCTCCGCACGCGGCACTGACACCGATTCGAGCGACGTCGATCTGCTGGTCGACCTCTCGCCGGACGTCGGAATCATCAGCTTGATCGGCCTCGAGCGAGAGATTGCGGAGATCCTCGGGCGCCAGGTCGACGTCGTTCCCGCAGCCAATCTGAAGACTGAGTTCGCAGCCCGGGCATTCGCCGAGGCGATCCCGCTGTGAGGACCGATGCCCAGCGACTGGACGACGTCCTGGCTGCCGCTGCTGCGATCCAATCGCACCTCTCACGCGGCACCCTGGCGGATGGTCTCGTTCTCGACGCGGTACGAGTGCGACTGATCGAGATCGGCGAAGCGGTCAAGGACATCGATCCTGAGCTGCTTGCGAATGAACCGAGTGTCCCGTGGGCTGACGTCGCACGTATGCGCGACCACTTGGCGCACCGCTACTTCGACACCGACCACGAGATCGTGACCGCCACCGTCGAACACGATCTACCGCCACTGATTGCAGCAGCTGAACGCCTGAAGGCGGCCGAAGGAACCTGAGATCGGGCGATCGCGCCTGTCCAGCGCGTCGAGGGGCCCGGATCAAGCGGCGAGAAAGAGGCCCTCTGCCGCAGTTGGTGGGGTCAAGGTGCGAGTCCCCCCTCCGACACGATGGACGGTTCAAGGTCGGCGTCGTGCCAGTCGACCTCGATGCGCTGCCGCGAACGGAGCCGAGCTGTGGGTGAGTTCCGCATGCTTCCTCGGGTCGACTCCGGTTCCGCCGCATGTGTTGGTGGCAACCTCGCTCCCCGTCGATGTGATCCGTGGTCCGGAGCGGGACGCGTTGCGTCGAGATCTCAGTCGCAACTCGGCGCGACGTCGCAGCAGCACGCTGCGGTGTGGCAGAGGTCGCGCGCATCGTTCCGACGAGCCACGTCGGCGGGAGATGAGGGCGACCCAGACGTCGAACCCGTGGCTGCTGGCAGGGACCGCGACGGGCGTCTCGGTGCAGCGATCGCGGCGCTGGCCTCAGCGAGACATCGGAATCCCGCTGACCATCCAGGTGGCGACTCGCCGTGGAGGACGGCTCCCTCCGCTTCAGATCACGGTGCGGAGCCTGCCCTGGTCGGTCCCAGTCGTCGGTGACGTGGTCATGGCCGGTTGCCGACCAGGGCGGCATCGGACATTCCCGCGAGGACGGCATTGGCTGCATCGCCGAGCGCTGCGAGCTGAGCGTGGGTGAGGGTCTCGCCCAGCAGGTCCTGAACCGCATCGATGTAGGCCGGTTCGGCCTCGGCCATCGCCTCCCGAGCTCGGGCGGTCGGCCCCACGTAGGCGCCCCGTCCGTCGTCGGGGCAGCGGGTCTTGTCCAGCAGGCCGCGCTCGGTCATGCGGCTGACCTGATGGGACACCCGGCTCTTCTCCCAGCCGAGCTTCTCGACCAGCTCGAACAGCCGCATCCGCCCGCCGGGTTGGGTGCTGAGCGCGGCCAGGACCTGGTAGTCGGTGCAGGACAGCTGCGAGCCGGAGCCCAGTCGGCGGCCCAACTCGGCCTCGACCTGCTCGTACATCGACTGGACGGCCTCCCAGACCACCCACGCCGGTTCCTCGGTCACGTCCGCGAGCATACCTCGGGAATAGTTGATGTATCCGCTACGTTGGAGGACGTATCACCTACTTGCCACCGAGGAGCCAGAGCATGTCGACCACCGAATCCGCAACTGCCACCGCCACGGGCACCTACACGATCGACCCGACCCACAGCCGGATCGGCTTCGTGGCCCGCCACGCCATGGTCACCAAGGTCCGCGGCTCCTTCACCGACTTCGCCGGCAGCGGTACCTTCGACGAAGCGGACCCCGCCAACTCGCAGCTGCAGCTGACCATCCAGGCGAACAGCATCGACACCGGAAGCGCCGATCGCGACGCCCACCTGCGCAGCAACGACTTCTTCGACATGGAGACCTTCCCCGAGATCACCTTCGCGTCGACCGGGGTCGCCAAGACCGGCGACGACACCTTCGAGGTGACCGGCGACCTGACCATCAAGGGTGTCACCAAGTCCGTGACCGTCAAGTTCGACGACATCGGCACCGCCGTCGACCCGTACGGCAACACGCGCCTCGGCCTCGAGGGCAGGACCACCGTCAACCGCAAGGACTGGGGCGTCAACTGGAACGCCGCACTGGAGGCCGGCGGCGTGCTCGTCAGCGAGAAGGTGACCCTCGAGTTCGACGTCTCCGCGATCCGCTCCGCGGACGCCTGAGGCCGACAAGTAGGTTGCGACCCATGGGTGACTACGGCCGTGATGTCCAGTTCGGACTGTTCCTCTCGCCCGATGCGGCGATCCTCGACCAGACGTTGGCGACCGCTCAGGCCGCTGATGCTGCCGGTCTGGAGCTGATCGGGATCCAGGACCATCCGTACCAGAAGCAGTTCCTCGACACGTGGGCCCTGATGGCGACCGTGTTGGCGCGCACCGAGCGGATCCGCGTGTTCCCCGACGTCGCCAGCCTGCCGCTGCGGCCACCTGCGGTGCTCGCCAAGGCGGCAGCCAGCCTGGATGTGATCTCCGGCGGTCGATTCGAACTGGGACTGGGCGCAGGAGCGTTCTGGGAGGCGATCGCGGCGATGGGTGGGCCCAACCGCAGCGGCGCCGAGGCCGCCGAGGCGTTGACCGAAGCGGTCGAGATCGTTCGTCTCATGTGGTCGGGCCAACGCTCGGTCCGCTTCACCGGCACGCACTACCAGATCGCCGGGGTGCACCCCGGCCCGCAACCGGCGCACGACATGGGCATCTGGCTGGGAGTCGGCGGGCCCCGCATGCTGGCGCTGGTCGGGCGCGCCGCGGACGGCTGGCTGCCTTCCAACGGGTTCTTCCCGCCCGACAAGCTGCCCGACATGCACCGGCGGATCGACGACGCCGCCACCGACGCCGGCCGGAACCCGTCGGACATCTCGCGCATCTACAACGTGTGGGGCACGATCACCGATGGGCCGTCCAACGGCGAGTTCGACGGCCCGGCCGATCAGTGGATCGACACGTTGACCGGCCTCGTGCTCGACGGCGGCATGGACGCGTTCGTGTTCGGTGCCGAGGGCGACGACCCTGCCCAGATGTCTGCGTTCATGGACCGGGTCGTCCCCGCCGTCCGCGAACAGGTCAGCGCCAGCCGATCAGGCCGCACCCCGTAGGGAGGAGCCCTCATGCCTGCTGTCACTGCCGACACCCTCACCCTGCCCCGCATCTCCCCCGCGGCCGTCGACGACGTCGAACGCCCGGTCGCGAACATCTCCACCGGCCCGACCGGTCTCGAAGGGATGGGGTTCCCGGTCCATCGAGCGCTCGCCGGTGCGCCGTACCAGCTGACCGATCCCTTCATCATGATGGACCACCTCGGTGAGATCGACTACGAGATCGGCGAACCGAAGGGCACCGACTGGCATCCACACCGCGGCTTCGAGACCGTGACCTACCTGATGGACGGCCTGTTCCAGCACCAGGACTCCAGCGGTGGCGGCGGGCTGATCGAGCCGGGGGACACCCAGTGGATGACCGCCGGATCAGGCGTCCTCCACATCGAGACCCCTCCGGCGTCGATGGTCGAGTCCGGCGGGCTGTTCAACGGGGTGCAGATCTGGGTGAACCTCCCGGCGTCGGCCAAGTGGACGCCGCCCGCCTACCAGGGCATCACCAAGCGGGACATCCTGCTGCTCACCAGCCCCGACGCCGGGGCGATCATCCGGGTGATCGCCGGCGACGTGGACGGACACGTCGGCCCCGGCTCCACCCACACCCCGATCACCATCATCCACGCGTCGATCCACGCCGGCGAGCGGCTGTCGCTGCCGTGGCAACCCCGCTTCAACGCGATGGCGTACGTGTTCGCCGGGTCCGGCA
>JAFDWA010000720.1 GCA_018268735.1 Actinomycetota bacterium
AGAGGAGAAGCGGCCCTCCATCGAGCGGAGTCGGGCAGGGTCGGACCCGCACAGCTCGTGGAGCAGGAGCCGACCGGTGAAGCCGTAGGTGCACAGCCCGTGCAGGATCGGACGGTCGAAGCCGGCCAGCGCTGCGAAGCCCGGGTCGGAGTGCAGCGGGTTGCGGTCACCCGACAACCGGTAGATCAGGGCCTGCTCCGGTCGAGTTGCACCGACCAGCACCGCGTCGGGATCGCGGTCGGGCACCTCGTTGCGCGGCCCTGACGGGCCACGGTCGCCACCCCATCCGCCCTCCCCGCGGATGAACGCCGACATCACGACCTCGAACAGCGGCTCGGAGTCCCCGACGAGGGTCGACACGCTCGTCACCTCGATGACAGCGCCCTTGCCCTTGTCCCAGATCGCGGTGATCTCCGCGACGGTGGACACCGTCCCCTCGACCGGCAGCTCGCGGTGCAGCACGATCCGCTCCTCGCCGTGGACGAGCATCGCCGGGTTGAACGAGCCGATCGCTCCGAAGGCGCCGCTCACGTTCGGCAGCGTGACGACCATCGTCGGCAGGATCCGCTGGTCGAGGTCGATCGAGTTCTCGGTGACGAACGGCAGCTCACGGCGGTCGAGCGGATCCTGTCCGGCGCCGACGCCGACCGCGTAGAGCAGACCGTCCTTCGAGCGCCACGAGGACTCGGTCGGCTCGCTGCGGGTCCCGATGGCCTCGGGGTTGATCGGCATGTCGACTCCTCTGGGTTGTACGCATGCACTGGGTTGTACGCATGCACTGGGTTGCTCCAGCTGCGCTGGGTCGCTCGTGCAGCCGAACCGCTGGGGCGAGGCTCAGCGGGGCCGGTCCTGACCGTTCATGTCTGCCGGCGGCCGAGCGGTCGCCAGCAGCTCGTCGATCGCAGCACCGACGAGCGCTGGATCCTGCACCGGTTCGGTGGATGGACCGCGGTGCCATCCCTCCGCGACGGCGAGCATCCGACCCGAGGACTCGAAGACCCTGCCGGTCACGTGCGAGGACGCCTCCGACGCCAGCCACGTGACGACCGGAGCGATCCACCTCGGGCTCA
>JAFDWA010000721.1 GCA_018268735.1 Actinomycetota bacterium
GGTCGGCCACACTTGGGGTGTGGATCGACTCCTCGTCGCGCTCGTGCTCGCCGGTGCCGCGCTTGCGGTCGGGCTGTGGCTGCAGCGTCGTCGGGCCGACCCGCCGACCCAACCCCGCTCGTGGGAGGCGCCGGTGCAGCTCGACCGCAGCGACTTCGATCGACCGGAGGCACCGTGGCTCGTGTGCGTCTTCAGCTCGTCGACGTGCTCGGCCTGCGCGGACGTCGTGATGAAGTCGCGGGTCCTCGCGAGCGACGACGTCGCGGTCCAGGAGGTCGAAGCCGTCGAGCACCGCGATCTGCACGATCGCTACGGCATCGAGGCGGTGCCGATCGTCGCCGTGGCCGACGGCGAGGGCGTGGTCCGATCCTCCTTCGTGGGACCGGTCAGCGCCACGCACCTCTGGTCCGCGCTCGCCCAGCTGCGCGATCCCGGCTCGGTGCCCGACCGATGCGCGACGCCTGACTGCAGCGGTCGGGACTGCGCCGGCTGACGCGAGGACCACCACGACCTGACCCGGGTCGGGCCCACGTCCGGATGCGTCCGGGCCCCGTCGGGACGTCAGGAGAACGGCGGCAGCACGTTGGGTCGAGGGGTGGGCGCGAGGTGCGGCGGCACCGGTGGCGGCACCTGGGCCGTCGCACCACCGGCGGGAGGGCGTTGCCCGCTCGGAGGCGTCGGCGCCGGCACATCCGGCTCGGTGCCGTTGGCCACGCGGATGAGCCGGTTGACCTCGCTGCCGGAGATGGTCTCCTGCTCGATGAGGACCTTGGTGATCAGGTCGAGCGCTGTCCGGTTCTCGACGAGGAGCTGCCGGCAGCGGTCTTCGCCCTGGCGGAGGAGTCGCTCCACCTCGGTGTCGATGGCTCGGGCCGTGTCCTCGGAGTACTCACGCTGATGGCCGAAGTCGTCGCCGAGGAAGACCGGACCGGAGGTCCCCCATGCGCGAGGACCGATCTCGTCGCTCATGCCGAACTCGGTCACCATCTTGCGGGCCCGCTCGGTCGATACCTGCAGGTCGTTGGCAGCACCGGTGGAACGGTGGTTGAACACGAGCTCCTCGGCG
>JAFDWA010000722.1 GCA_018268735.1 Actinomycetota bacterium
AGCAATCCGTCCAGGAGTCTCCGAGGAAGATCGCTCCGTCGTCTGACCTGAGCCGATCGTCGACGACCCGGATCACGTGGCCCTCGAAGTTTCCATCGGCCTTGATGGTCAACAGCGGCACAGCGGGATGGGTCCGGCTGTGGTCGTAACCGCTGAGCACCTGCTCGTCCTCCGCCCCCAGGAGCGAACCGAACACCAGCGCTTGGCCGAGCATCTCGCCGATCCGCTCCGGCTCGAAGTACTCAGGGACGAGCTCCTCGAGCTCGAACTCGAACCGACGGTCGATGTGGACAGGCGGCGTCTTGGCACGCTTGCCTCGGCTGCGGTTCTCCGCTTGCTGGCGGTACGAGGCGCGCCAGGTGTGCATCTGGTGAAGCGCGTGGATGGGCACCGCCCACTCGCAGCTGAGGGCCACGACCCGTTCGTCGTCGGCCATCTGCACCAACTTCGTCTCTGCAGCGACAGCTCCGGCGAGCATGTCGGCCAACGACGGCGGGTGCGCGATGACCGTGGTGACCGTCGGCGTGACGTCGTCGCTCGCGAAGCCATCACCGGGTGAGGACAGCCGGAGCCGCCCTTCTTCCCAGGACCAGCACACGGAGCGTGACTCGTTGACGAGCCCGCCGATCGCATGGCGGAGGGTGTCGGGGTCGTGGGCGGTGACGGCCTTGAGGTCGCCTGGGAGTCGGGGCACTCGGTCATCGCTGTCAGGATCGACGGTGTAGAGCGCTCGGTTCCGTGCGTCGCGACGGAGAGCTGCGACCAGCGAGCGTTCCGCCGTTGTCGACTCGCCCTCGTTCTCTGAGCCGAGGGAGAAGAAACCTCGGTTGGAGTTCTCGCTCGACCAACGGCTGAGGAACTCCACGAGCGGTTCGCCGATGAGCACGTCGGCATGTTCGTCCTTGATGTCGGTCAGCCACTGACGTGCCATCGCGCAGTCCTCGACCTGCGGTTGTGCGTCGGCAGGAAGAAGAGTCGTCGTAGCGAGCGGGCCGGCGTCCTTACCCAGGAGCGCGTCCTGGCTCCAGTGGCGCCGTGCAGCCTCCGCCAACTCGTTCAGGTGCTC
>JAFDWA010000723.1 GCA_018268735.1 Actinomycetota bacterium
ACGATGGTGGACGCTGCCGGGTCCCTCGTGTGGTGGCGGGCGATCCTCGCAGGTGCGTCCCTCGGCGCAGCGGTGCTGGTGCGCCCGCAGGTGCTGCTGGTGGCCGCAGCGGTCGTGCTGGCCTGGATCCTGTGCCGGCTCGGAGCCCGCGACGTGCTGCGCAGGACGGCGGTGCTGGCCGTGGGCGTGGTGGTCGTCGTGGCCCCCTGGACGGTCCGCAACGCCGTGGTGCTCGGATCGTTCGTGCCGGTGTCCACGAACGACGGCGACAACCTGTGCGTGGGGTACAACCCCGAGGCGACCGGGTACTTCACGATGCCGCCGAGCTGCGACACCGGGGAGCTGTACACCGAGGGGCGAGGTGCCGAGCTGCGTCGCCAGAGCGAGACGCGCCGGCGAGCCCTGTCGTTCGTCCGGAGCCACCCCACGGCCCTGCCCGAGCTGACGTGGAAGAAGCTCTGGTACACCTATCGCTCCGACGACGACGGCATCTGGGCGTCGATGAGCTTCGGGCGCGATCCCTGGCTGCAGGGTTGGGCTCGGCACCTCTACGACGCCGTGTCGACCACCTACTACGCCGTGGCGATGCTCCTCGCGCTCGCCGGTGTCGTCGTCGGGGTGCGGTCCTGGTGGCGCGGACGGCACGAGGGTCCACCGGATCGCTCCGGCCGGGCCGGACCGTCGGATCCGACGGTCCTCGTCGTGGTCGCCGGCGGCGTTGCCTCCACGCTGGTCCCAGCGCTGTTCTTCGGGGACCCACGCTTCAAGGTCGGGGCGACCCCCTTCTACGCGGTGCTCGCCGCGATCGCGCTGTCCCGTGCGATCACGGTCTGCAGCGGTGCGGTCCGCTCCCGCTCGGGAGCGGCGTCGCTGCCCGTGCCGTGAGCGCGGTCGTGTCGTCCAGCGCGGTCGTGTCGTCGAGCGCGGTCGTGCCGTGAGCGCGGTCGTGTCGTCGAGCGCCCGGCCCGGCGGATCAGGGGGTCGGGGTCGGCGACAGCAGGACGGCGAACCCCGATCCGAGCGCTTCGAGCTTCCGGAAGCGCTCGATGTCGGCGT
>JAFDWA010000724.1 GCA_018268735.1 Actinomycetota bacterium
CAACAAGCCGGCGCACACCGGAGTCGTCCCGACCCACCAGAACTGGTCTGTGGTCGACGAGCGCCGCTTCAGGTCGCTCTCGGTATGGGTGGCGCTCGTCGATTGCAACCGTCACAACGGCACGTTGGAGTTGCTCGCTCGAAGCCATCGGAACCTGCGCCAACCGCGCGGCATGTGGGCGTACGAGGCGTTCGCCGGGCTCCCTGGGGACGTCGTGGATCAGCTGGAGTGCGTCGAGGTGAAGGCGGGTGAGGCGATCATCCTCGACGATGCGGTGGTCCACTACTCGCGGCCGAACGTCACCGAACATGACCGCTTGGCGATCCAGTTGATCATGGTGCCCGCGGCCGCCGAAGCCCTCTTCTTCCAGTGCGTCTCAAGCGACGAGCAGGGGATGGACGTGGACGTGTTGGAGGTCTCCGAGCGGTTCTTCTGGGACTTCTGGCATGGGGACGGCGATCCGCGGTACGGCAGGGTGGTCAGCCGGCTTCGACTTCCGCCGGTCTCTGCTGCGGCCGCGCTTCTGGTGGGCGACTATCAGGATGTCGGCGTCCGGGACAGATCCGTGCCGAACCTCGACGATGGGTGAGGGATCATCGATCCTTGATCGGGCTGCGCCCGACACAGCACCCCTTCCGGTCGTGAGACGATTCCCGCGGCTGTGGATGTGGTGGGCAGCGGTAGCGGCGACCCACGTCGTGCTCTTCGGCCCGATCGCGTTCCGAGCGGAGTTCGATCGGTCTCGATTCGTCGGCCCGAACCTCTTCCGTGCGCACACGATCTTCACCGGCTTCGTCTTCGACGACTGGTGGCGACCGGCGACGCCTGGATACCTGTGGCAGGTGACAGCCCGCGTACTCACCGAGGTGTCCCGCACCGACGACCTCCGAGTGGGCGGGATGGTCGCCACGTGGGCCTTCTACGCCGTGTTCGGCATCGCCATCTTCGAGGTGTACCGACGCTGCGACGAGGCAACCCCGTTGATCACGCGGAGTGAGGCGTTCGTTGCAAGCATCGTGGTCGCCATGCTGGAGTCGCCGGCCGCGTTCATCGGTT
>JAFDWA010000725.1 GCA_018268735.1 Actinomycetota bacterium
GTCATGGGAGGGCTCATCAACCGTCGTCGACGCTTCCTCGACGCTGGCGGGCAGCCGGTCGTCGCCGGGTTCCACGCCCTCGGCGACGCACACACCGCGACGAACCCGCTCTACGGTCGCGGCTGCGCCCTCGCGATGGTGCAGGCGCAGCTGCTCGTCGGAGCGCTCGACGACCACGGCGCTGCCACGACCCACGACCACATCGAGCGTGCCCTCGCCTACGAGCGGGCGACCGAGGCCGAGATCACCCCGTGGTACCGGGCGGCCGTCGACATGGACCGGCTCTCACGTTCGGCCGCGGCACCCCCGACGAGGACGCCTCGCGACGACGGCTCGACCCACGCCGGCGACGCCGGCGGCGACCCCCAGGAGGTGGACGCGTCGAGGTTCGCTCGGGATCTCCTGCGCGATGGTCTGGTGCCCGCGATGCGGGTCGATCCGGTCGTGCTGCGAGCGTTCCTTCGGATGTTCAACCTGCTGACGCCGCCGGACGCCCTCGTCACCGACATGGATGTCGTCGGACGGGTGCTCGCGGTGTACCGGGACAAGGACCTCCGACCACCGGAGCCCGACCTCGGGCCGGGGCGATCAGGGCTGCTCGACGCGATCCACGACGCCGGCTGAGGAGCGACGAGCGACCCGAGCCCCATCTCGGAGATTCCAACTCGGTCGCAACGACGCGTTGACAGGCCCGTCCGACGCTGCGTCAGCTCACACTGCACAACCGCGCGACCGCAGTGGCGTCCATGCGGGCCGCCAGCCACGCGACCAGGTCATCGAGGTCGCGTGTGAAGTGCACGCCGGGCCGAGCGAACGGCACTGCTTCGACGACCACCCCGTGGGTCGGACACGCCAGGCGGCGCAGCGTGGCCCGCAACTCGAGCGGCCAGGTGCCCAGATCGAGGTGCCGCCGCGACGACGCCTGTTTCCGGGTGTCGTAGCGGGCCGCGGTCGAGAAGTCGCAGTGAGGACACCGGAGCCGCCGTCGCTTCAACGCAACGGTGACGGTGACACGGGCCCTTTGGAACTCGACATCGACGACGTTCAC
>JAFDWA010000726.1 GCA_018268735.1 Actinomycetota bacterium
TTGCGGAGATAGGTCTCCTTCTGCTCCTCGGTGCCCCAGTGCTGGAGGCACTCGATCGCCCCGGTTGTGAGCAGCGGCGCCATCGACAGGGCCGCGTTCGCGGCGATGGTGAACTCGGTCGCACACGCGGCGACCGCCTCGGGGAACCCTGCGCCGCCGTAGTCGACCTCGGCGTTCAGGCCCTGCCAACCGGCGTCGACGTACTTGGCGTAGGCGGCGATGAACTCATCGGGCACGTTGACGCCGTCGGGTCGCCACGTCAGCCCGACGCGGTCACCGATCGCGTTGCACGGAGCGAAGACCTCCTGCATGAACCGACCCTGCTCCTCCAGGACCGAGGCGACGGTCTCCGGATCGGCCTGCGCGTAGCGCTCGGTCTTCGAAAGCTCATCGAGCATGCCGATGTGGCGCAGGGCGAAGAGGGCGTCGGTGACAGGAGCTCGGTAGTCGGCCATCGGCCGAGGTTACCCAGCGGTTACCGCCGCGGGTGTGTCGACGACTGCGCTGGTGCATCGGCGAGCAGACTGGCGTGGTGGAGCCCGGATCGAGTGCACCGCGTTGGGCGGGTTGCCTCGTCGGTCTCGCGTCCGCAGCGGTCGGGCTCGCCGTCGGTGAGCTCGTTGCCGCGGTGGCGTCGGTGCGATCGCCGCTGGTGGCCGTCGGCGATCGGGTGGTCGACGTCGTTCCCACGCAGGTGCGTTCGTGGGCCATCTCCACATTCGGCACCGACGACAAGACGGTGCTGATGGCGGGCGTGCTGGTGCTCCTCGCGATCGCAGCAGCTCTCCTCGGAATCGTTGCGGTACGGCGCTCCGCGTGGATCGGTGCTGTCGGGGTCGCGGTGTTCGCCCTCGTCGGGCTCGTCGCCCAGCTGGGGCGCGGGGACACCGGGGTGTTGCGCCCGCTGCCGTCGATCGCCGCCGGCGTGGTGTCCGCCGGGACCCTGGTGCTGCTCGCCCGTCGGGCCGGGCGCATCTGGCAGCCGACCAGGGTCGTTGAAGATGGGGGACCGACCGAGATCGAACGACGCCGGTTCCTGCA
>JAFDWA010000727.1 GCA_018268735.1 Actinomycetota bacterium
CCACCTCCCGGGAGGACTCTCCCTTGGCTCGCAACCCGATCACGAACGCGGCGATCTGTGCGTCGGTCGCCTCGCCGGCGAGGATCCGCTGCAACGCGCCTTCGGCGACCGCCACCGGCAGGTCCGTCCCCGCCACGAGCGCGGCGATCACCCCCGGCCATGCGCCCGCAGCAGCGAAGGCTCCCACCGCCGAATCGATTCCGCTGCTCAGTTGCCGACCGCGCCGGCGGTCTCGGACGCAGACAGCGCCCGCAGACGGCGACGACGACGGATGATGCGCTGGCGCTCACGTTCCGTGGCGCCGCCCCACACCCCGTTGTGCTCCCGGTGGCCGATCGCGTGCTCCAGGCACGCCTCCTGGACAGGGCAGACCGCGCAGATCGCCTTCGCCTCATGGGCGTCGTCGTCAGTCGACGGGTAGAAGATCGCCGGATCGAGCCCCTTGCAGGCAGACTCGTGCAGCCAACCGCGGTCCATGCCCGGCGATTCTGCCCACCGGAGCCGGGGGGTGTCCAAAGAGCAACGCCGAACGAGCGGGCGAGGGACCGACGATGCACCTGCGTCGGCGCCGTAACCTGGCGCGCTGTGCAACCGGTCGCCCCCACTCCACGTCCGTTCGTACGGGCATCCGCGCTCGACGCCCTCCGGAACGAGGAGTTCGACCTGACGGTGATCGGCGGCGGGATCACCGGGGCCGGCGTCGCGCTCGACGCGGCCTCGCGCGGCATGCGGGTCGCGCTCGTCGAGGCGGGCGACTTCGCCTCGGGTACCTCCTCGAAGTCCTCGAAGCTCGTCCACGGCGGTCTCCGCTACCTCCAGCAGGGCGAGATCGGCCTCGTCTACGAAGCGCTGGCGGAACGCCAGCGCCTGCTGCGCAACGCGCCGCACCTGGTGAAGGTGCTGCCGTTCCTCATCCCCATGTTCGGCGACGGCGGGGTCCTGCCGGCGAAGGTCGCCCGGGTCCTCGGGATGGCGATGTGGGGCTACGACCTGACCGGCGGACTGCGCGTCGGCAAGCTCCACGAGCGGCTCGACCGAG
>JAFDWA010000728.1 GCA_018268735.1 Actinomycetota bacterium
GTGACCGTTGTCTTGCCGTTGGTCCCCGTCACCGCGAGCAGCGGTCGGTCGTCCCAGGCACCAGCGAGGTCCAGCTCGCTCAGCACCGGCCGGTCCCAGGTCGATGCCAGGGAGAAGAGCGGATGGCGCTCCGGAAGCCCCGGTGCGGGCACCACGGCGTCGACGGACCTGACGAGCAGCTCCAGCTCGTCGGTCGAGGGACGGAGGTGCAGCGCCGCACCCAGCTCGGATGCGAGCACGGAGGCGTCGGGAGGGTCACCGTCGTCGGAGAGGACCACCGTGCGACCGCGCGCCGCTGCGGCGCGGGCGACGGCGGCGTTCGTGACGCCGAGGCCGTGCAGGAGGAGCACGCCCGCATCGATCCCCCCGACCCCGGACGCGCCGCCGCGGGTGCTCACGCGAGCCCTCCCGCTCGGATGAACTCCCGGTAGAAGAGCCCCAGCCCGATCGCGACGGTTGCGCCGGTCACCATCCAGCCACGGATGATCACCGTCGTCTCCGGCCAGCCGAGCAGCTCGAAGTGGTGGTGGATCGGCGCCATGCGGAACACCCGACGGCCGGTGGTGCGGAACGACGCCACCTGGACGATCACCGACAGCGTCTCCATCACGAAGATCAGCCCGAGCACCGGCAGCAGCACGACGGTGGAGCTGCTGAGCGCGAGCGCGGCGAGACCGGTCCCGATCGCGAGCGACCCGGTGTCACCCATGAAGATCTGCGCCGGCGCCGCGTTCCACCACAGGAACCCGGCGCAGGCGCCCATCATCGCAGCGGCGACCACAGCGAGGTCGAGCCCGACGTTGATCTGGTAGATGCCGGGATGTCGGAAGATCCAGTAGCCGATGATGATGTAGGCAGAGAACACGAGGATGCTCGTGCCGGCGGCCAGCCCGTCGAGGCCGTCGGTCAGGTTGACCGCGTTGGACGACGCGAAGATCACCACCACCGCCCACACGACCCAGATCCCCTTGCCGAGGGTCCAGCCGATGTCGTCGAAGCGACCGAAGCTGATCGTCGTGTGGACGTTCGTCTTCCA
>JAFDWA010000729.1 GCA_018268735.1 Actinomycetota bacterium
GACGTCGCCGTGCCACAGCCCGACGCGCAGCCCGCCGAACGCGGCGTAGCGCTCCAACCGGGGGTGCAGGTTGTTGAGCAGCGCCCTCAGCGGGCACACGTACAGCGTCGACAGCCCAGGGCGGCGCTCGGTCAGGATCTGCGAGAGCACCGGGAACACCGCGGCCTCGGTCTTGCCGCCGGCGGTGGGAGCCAACGCGAGGACGTGTTCTCCGGCGAGGATCGGGGCGACGGCCTGGTCCTGCAACGGTCGCAGCTCGCGCCAGCCCAGGCTGTTGACGACGTGGTGCTGCACGACGGAGTGCAGTTGATCGAACCCGGTGCTCATGGGGCGATCCGAGATGCCTCAGGGCAGGTCGAGGATGACCGCGATCGCCTCGCGCAGTTGCACCAGCAGGGCTGCGCCGACATTGCCGCGGACGTCGGCGATCCGATGGGTCGACACCGCCCGGATGTGCTGGCACTGCGCCGCGGAGACGACGTCGAGTCCGCTGGTCGGGTCGGCTTCGATGACCACCTCGGAGTGGAAGCCCCGGATCGTGTTGGTGAGCGGCACGACATGGATCACCGACGGCTCGGCGTCGAGGATGCGTTGGGCGGTGACCACGACCGCGGGGTGGCGGAAGCCAGCTTCCCGGCCTTCGGGCGTCCCGAGATCCAGTTCGACGACGTCACCCGAGCTCGGCATCGAGCCAGTCGGTCTCGTCCGGCCGCAGCGGTGTTCGCAGGTCGGCACCGACGCGGTCCTGGCGCAGGGCACGAACCGCGAGCGTCACCGTGTTGCCGACGGTGGTGTGCAGTTCGGCGGCGAGGCGCTTGAGCTCCTCGTGGGTGGTGGTGTCGATCCGCACGCTCGTGCTGTGCATGCAGATCAGCATACGGTGTGCTCCGAAGCGGAGGTAGCCGGCGGCGCTGCGGTTGGCGTTCGACTGGCTGGCGCTCGCGTTCGACTCAACCGAGCAGGAGCTCACCAGCGATGTAGCTGACCAGCAGGGTGACGCCTCCGACGACCAGGCTGCGCCCGAGTGTCCGGG
>JAFDWA010000072.1 GCA_018268735.1 Actinomycetota bacterium
CTGACCGCGTCACGTGGATCCGATCGGTCAACCCCGGAGTGCCGATCGGGATCAAGATCGCTGCTGGTCGCGTCGACGCCGACATCGCTGTCGCGGTCGACGCCGGCGCCGACTACCTGGTGATCGACGGTCTCGGTGGCGGCACCGGTGCCGCACCGGTCCACGTCAAGGACCACGTCGGCATCCCGAGCTGGGTCGCTCTGCACACCGCCCGGACCTGGCTGGACGCCCACGGCCACGACGACGTGCAACTCGTGGTGACCGGTGGGATCCGTACCCCTGATGAGATGGCGAAGGCCATGGCCCTCGGAGCTGACGCGGTCGCGCTCGCGACCGCCGCGATGATGGCGATCGGCTGCCAGCAGTACCGGGCGTGCCACCGTGGCACGTGTCCCGTCGGGATCGCGACACAGGACCCGGTCCGTCGCGCCCGGCTCGACGTGGACACCTCGGCCGAGCGTCTGAACCGGTTCCTCACGACCGCGACGTCGATGATGGTCGACTACTGCCGGATCACCGGCCGGCGATCCCTCGGCGAGCTCGACCACGACGACCTGACCGCGCTCCGCTCCGAGACCGCGGAGCTGCTCGACCTCGACCTCATGGGGTGATCCACACCGGGTGAGCCGCCCGGCGTCGTCCGCGTGCGTCGTGTTGCGGTCAGGGGTGACGAAGGTGGGCCACGACCTCAGCGAGACGACCTGCTCCGAGGGCCCCACCGGCTGCACACCCGAATTGTGCTCCATCCCGGTGGACTCCGACGACCTGGTCCGGCACGCGGGCGCGACGATGCACGTCGCGACCTGCGACGGGCGCAGCCATCTCAGCCTGGTCGGCACCGGAGGCCGCGCCCCCGAGCGACCTCCGGCGGTGGCCGGTCAGTCGCTTCCGTGGTCGATCAGCTCGAGCAGCCGCTCCGGCGGCCGTGCGACGACCGCCCGCCCGTCGACGATGACGATCGGCCGTTCGATGAGGATCGGGTTCTCGGTCATCGCCACCAGCACCGACTCGTCGTCGGCCTCCTCGAGCCCCAGCTCACGCCAGCGCGCCTCGCCGGTGCGGGCGATGGTCCGCGGGTCGGTCGTCCCCAGCATCGCGAGCAGATCTCGGAGCTGGTCGACCGACGGGGGTTCGTGCAGGTAGTCGACGTAGGTGGCCGCAACCCCGCGTTCGGCGAGGATCGAGTGCGCCGTCCGGCACTTCGAGCACTCGGGGTTGAACCAGACCTGCAGATCGGACATCGGTGGGTCTCCTCTCGATGGCTGTGGGGTCTCAGGACAGCAGGTCGCGGAGCGGGATCCGTGGATCCACCAGGCGCTCGGGATCGACTGCCGCATGGGCCTCCGCGATGGACCTGAGGTCCTCGACGACGTCCCAGACCTCGACGTCCATCACAGCGGTGACGACGCCGTCATGCTGCCAGACGGCGGTGAGCTCCCGGGTGTCGAGGTGCGCCGGGGACGTCGAGTCGACGGGGCGTCGAGCCGCCGGCGACGACGGTGGCAGCTCGTAGGGCACCCCCTGCTCCTCGCCGATCAGGACGATGCGTCCGTCGTATCCCGTCTCTCGTGCCGCTTCGGCGGCCTTCGCTCCGGCGAGGCTCGCTCCGATGGTCGCGATGGTCATGTCGTGTTGGTGACGCCCGTCTGGGCTCGTCTTACCGATGTGCCCGTCGACGGTCGCTCAGAGCAGGTCGGCGTCGCAGACCACGTGCACCATCGACGGGCCGTCGTGCGCGAGCGCCCGACGGAGCGCGTCGTCGAGCTGGTCGTTGCGATCGACCCTGATCCCCAGCGCACCGCACAACCGGGCGTACTCGGCGAAGTCGGGGTTGTGCAACGAGGTCTGCCACACGTCCATCTCGACTGCCCGCTGCTCCTTGCTGATCTTGGCGAGCTCCGAGTTGTCCAGCAGCACGTGCAGGACGGGCAGGTGGTACTTGACCGCGGTGGTCAGCTCGGCGAGGTACTGCCCGTAGCCGCCGTCGCCGGTCACCGCGATCGACCGTCGGTGCGGTTCGGCGACGGCGGCTCCCAACGCTGCCGGGTACCCGAAGCCGATCGAGCCGAGGTAGCCGCTCATCAGCACCGTCTGGCGGTCGCACTCGAAGTAGCGGCCGAACGAGTACGCGTTGTTGCCGACGTCGACGCTGATCACCGCGTCGGCCGGCACGAGTCGCGTCATGGCGTCGAACACCGCCGCCGAGCTCACGCCGCGCCCGCTGTCGTCCGCGACCCTGCGGGCCTTCTCGGCCCGCCAGATCGCCCACCGCGCCGCGACGTCGGCCGCCTGGTCGTCCCGGGCTCCGTCGGAGGGGATCCGTTCGATCAGCATCCGGGCGGTGACGCCGGCGTCGCCGAGCACCGGCACGTCCACCGGGTTGAAGCGGCCGAGCGCCATCGGGTCCGTGTCGACCTGAACGACCGGCTTGTAGGTCGCGATCCCCGTGTGGTTCGAGAACGAGGCACCGAACACGACCAGCAGGTCGCTCTCGTTCATGATCCACGACGCGACCGGCGTGCCGGAACGGCCGAGGACCCCGCAGCCCAGCGGATGCCGATCCGGGATCTGCCCCTTGGCCTTGAACGTGGTGAGCACGGGTGCGCCGAGGTGCTCCGCGAGCGCGATCACGTCCTGCATGTCGTGACGAGCGCCGTGGCCGACGACGATGACCGGACGTCGAGCAGAGCCGATGGCGTCGACCGCCGCGTCCAGCGCGTCGGCCGGCGGGCCGATGCGGTTCGCCGCGACCCGGCCCGTCATCGGTGCCACCGGCTCGTCGGGCGCGGGCTGCACCTGCACCTCGTCGGGCAGCACCAGGTGCGCGACCCCCCGGCCGACGATCGCGGCCTTCAACGCGAGCGCGGTGAGCTCCGCGTGGTCCGACCCCGACAGCACCGTCCGTGAGCTCGCCGCGACGTCCTTGAACGCACCGGTGAGATCCAGGTCCTGGAACGCTCCACGGCCGAGCACCTTGGACGGGACCTGACCGGAGATCGCGAGCACCGGCGCGCGGTCGACCTTGGCGTCGTAGAGCCCTGTCAGCAGGTTCGTCGATCCCGGACCCGCGATCGCGAAGCACACCGCCGGGCGCCCGGTCAGCTTGCCGAACGCCGAGGCAGCGAACGCGGCGGCGCCCTCGTGGCGGATCCCGATGTAGGTCAGCTCGCCTCGCTGCTCGGCGCGGTGCAGCGCGTCGGCGAAGCCCAGGTTGGAGTGGCCGACCATGCCGAACACGTGGGTGACCCCCCACTCGACGAGCGTCTCGACCATCACGTCCGCAACGGTGCGCTCGTGTGCCCGACGCTTCGGCACCGCGACCCACACGCCGTCGTCTCGCACCTCGACGGGGTAGGTCGTCGCCCGGTCACCGTGTCCCTCGGGGGACTCACCGGTGATCGGGTCGTAGTCGAACCCGTGCCACGGACACCGCAGCAACCCGTTCTCGATCGACCCCTCACCCAACGGACCGCCCTGGTGCGGACACCGGTTGTCGAGCGCGCCGTACCGACCGCCGCAGCGTGTCAACGCGACGCTGTGGAGACCGGCGACGACCGTGGTCACCCGACCCTCGTCGAGGCCCTCCGGTCCCGTCACGCGGTGCCATTCGAGATCGTCGGACGCGGACATCTCACCCCCCGGTGGAACGGTCATGTCGGTGGTCGGAACGGTGGTCGTGCAACGACAGGAACCGTTCGGGGTGCGACCGGCCCGTCCCACCGCCGTCGAGCCACTGACCGGTCGCCGCCCGGGCCCGGTCGATGAGCTCACCGGTGTGGTCGAAGTCAGCCGACGACACCGCCAGCGGGCACAGCGGCGGCAGCACCCGGATGTCGGCCTGCGACGCGAGCAGCGCCACCTCGACGATCAACCGCTGCTGGATCAGCAGGGTGAGGGCCTGCACGGCGCTCGCGAGCGGGCTGGTCGGGGGGTCGTCGAGCGCGCACGCGAACCCGGTGGGCAGCACGTACACGACGTCCGCTCCCAACGAGAGCGCGTGCGACACCGGCGCGTTGTTCGACACCCCGCCGTCGACGAGGTACCGACCGTCGACGTGCACCGATGGGAACACCGCTGGGATCGCCGCGCTCGCCATGACCGCCTGCACCGCGTCACCGCTGGACAGGACGACCTCCACGCCGCTGGTCACGTCCGTCGCGATGACGTGGACCGGGAGCTCCAGCTCCTCCAGGCGGCCGTCACCCGCATGGCTGGTCACCAACCTGCGCAACGCTCCGTCGGAGCACAGCGACGGTGCCCTGCCGACCGCCGCGGCGGCGAGGCGCAACGGCTCGAGCGGGAACACGTCGTGACGTCGGAGGCCGCGCCAGATCGCCGCGAGATCCCCCACGACGGACCGGTCGAACCCACGTCGTGCGATGTACGCGGCGTTGATCGCTCCGACCGACGTCCCGACGAGCATGTCCGGTGCGATGTCGCGCTCGGCGAGCGCGTCGAGCATCCCGACCTGCACCGCGCCGAGGCTGCCCCCGCCCGACAGCACGAACGCCGTCGTCACGCGGTCTCCCCACCTGTCCGGTCCCGATCTTCGAGAGCACCGTCATCCAGGAGCGCTGACATCCGAACCCGCTGAGATGTTCAGGCGGCCCGCGCGAGCTCGGCCTCCAACCGAGCTGTCGCCTCGGCGGGTGTGAGGCCGAACTCGGCGGCGACCAGCTCGGCGAGCGAGCGGGCCTCGTCGTGGCACGCCGGGCAGCGCAGCAGGTGCACGCGGAACGCCTCGCTGAACCGCTCATGCCGGCCATCGTCGGTGCCGAGCACCGCCTCGACGGCGACATCGGTCTCCTCGAAGCAGTCGTCGCAGGACAGATACGGATCGCTGTCCGCGGTCAGGGCCTCGACGAGCCCCGGATCCAGGGGAAGGTGATCGGTCATGCTGTCACCCCTTTCGTCGATCCCTCCGGTGTGAACCCGTGCGCCTCCAGGTGGGCACGCAGTCGTCGACGGACGTCGTGCAACGTCTTGTACACCGCGTTGCGGTTCGATCCGAGCCGCTCGGCCAGCACGTCGATCGGCACTCCGTCGACCAGCAGAGCAACCGCGACCCGGCGCTGGTGGTCGGTCAACGCCTCGGCGAGGCCGTCGCGGACCACCGATGCGAGGTCGCGTCCCTCGGCGTACGCCTCCGGCGACGACGCAGGCCGTTCCGACGGCTCGGAGACGTCGTGCAGGCGCACGTCGCGGTCGCGCCACACGGCGCGTCGCAGCTCGACGCCGGCGGACAGGATCCCGAACTTGAACGCCCAGGTCGTGAACCGGCTGCGCCCAGCGCGTGTGCATCGGCGAGCCGAGCGATCTGGTGACGCGTCGCCCGGAGCATCAGCTCGTGCAGTCGGGTCACCGCCTCGTCACGTACCGCCCCGGTGGCCGTCAGCCGTCCGATCCACTCGTGGTCCTCGATGTCGTTGCCGGCGCCGAGCACCCGGTAGCGGATCGATGCATCCGGTCTGGGAGCCTCGTCCATGACCCGGAATCTAGATCGACGTGAGTCGACCACATGGCCGACCGGCCTGCGTTCGAGGAGCGCACACGAACTGCTCATACCTGGTGAGTGTCGTCCGCGACCGTCGGTCTTACCGATGTCGTCACGCCGTGCCGTCACGCCTTGAAGGGTTCGGCTGGCAACGTCGTGCCGACGGTGACGTTCATGCGGTTCCAGACGTTGATCGCACCGATCGCGACGATCAGCTGGACGACCTCCTTCTCGTCGAAGCTCGCCGAGACCGCATCCCAGACATCATCCGGTACCCCTGCGGCGGAGATGAGCGTGACCGCCTCGGTGAGCGCCAGCGCCGCCTGCTCACGTGCGCTGAACATGTCGCCCGCCTCGTGCCACGCGGCGACCAGATCGATCTTGCGCTGCTCGATCCCTGCCTCCCGCGCTTCTTCGGTGTGCATGTCGAGGCACCATGCACACCGGTTGATCTGCGACGCCCTGATGTCGACAAGCGCGCACAACGCCGGGCCGAGCGTCCCCTTCGCCACATACGCGTTCAGCCCGCCGACAGCCTTGTAGACCTCGGGGTCCACCTCCCTGATCGACATCCGCTGCGTCGCACCCATCGGCCACCTCCATGAGGACGTGCTCGCAACCTACGAGCGAGCCCGACCACTCACCTACCCACCCACGCCGCCGCGAACGACTCGACCCACGCCAGATCTCGCTGCACCGTTCAGACGACCACGCCACGACCGACCGCGGACCCCTGCGGCTCGTAGCTGCATCCCGGGTCCTCTGCGAGCGGGTTGCCGGTGAGCGCATGCGCACGCGACCGCGACCCGCCGCAGATCGACCGGAACTCGCAGCGGCCGCACCGCCCGCCGAGCTGGTCGGGGTCGCGGAGCGACCGGAGCAGCTCGGCATCCCGGTAGATGTCCGGGAACGACATCGAGCGAACCGATCCGGCCGACAGCGGCAGGAACCCGCTCGGGTAGACGCTGCCGTGGTGGTCGATGAACGCGAACCCTCGCCCGGCGTTGACGTCCAACGGCGGGCGACGCGCCCGGGACCTTGGGACCGCTCCCGGATCGACGGGCGTGGTGTCGGCCCGCAACCGAAGCCTGAGCGGTCCCGGTGGGTGGTCACGATCGGGGTCGTCGCTCCTGGTCCGCTGGATCGCGACGCGCCGGAACTGCGGGGCTTCGGTCGCCTTGATCGCGACGCGGTCACCGACCTCGTGCAACCAGTGGAGCACCTCCTCGGTGTCCTCGGCGTCGAGCGCAGCGAGCTCCTCGCCTCGGCCGGTGGGCACGAGGAAGAACACGCTCCACAGACCTGCGTCCACGCCGGTGACGATGTCGAGGATCCGCGGCAGCTCACCGACGTTGCCCGCCGTCACCGTCGTGTTGATCTGGAGCCGCAATCCGGCATCGCGCACCTCGTGCGCTGCTTCGAGGGTCCGCTCGAACACGCCGTCCACGCCACGGAACCCGTCGTGGGTGGCGGCCTCGGCCCCGTCGAGCGAGAGCGACACCGCCGATGCCCCGACGGCTCGCAGGCGGGCGAGGCGGTCCGGGGTGAGCAGCGGGGTGACCGACGGCGACAGCGACACGTGAAGACCGATCGAGGTGCCGTGCGCGACGAGCTCCTCGAGGTCCGGGCGCTCGAACGGGTCGCCACCGGTGAGCACGACCATCGGCCGGGGCGCCCCGTAGGCCGCGAGGTCCTCCAGGAGTCGGAACCCGTCCGCAGTGGTCAACTCGAGCGGATCGCGGTGGTGCTGGGCGTCGGCCCGGCAGTGCGCGCACACCAGCTCGCAGGCCCGCGTGACCTCCC
>JAFDWA010000730.1 GCA_018268735.1 Actinomycetota bacterium
CTGTCGGCGACCCATGCCTGGTCGATCCGCAGATCTGGGTCCGTGGGTCGCAGGCGCACGACTCGTCGCGTCCCGTCAGCACCGCCGTCGGCGATCGCGGCCCAGTCGCGGAGCCTGACGACGATCCCGACTCCTCGGTCGGCAGGCTTGGCTGCGATCACCTCGACATCGGGATCGCCGACCTCGACCGGCCAGCACGGTGCGGGCCTCCCAGCTGCCCGGTCGACCGCTGCGACGAGGGAGCGTCCGAGCCGCACGTCGTCGGCTGTGCTGGCCGGGTGACCTGTGCTGGTCGGGTGACCTGTGCTGGCCGGGGCTGCCGGCCCGTGCAGCGACCATGCGAGGGTGGCCGACTGCACCTGCGCCGGCCGTCCCCATGCCGGCGCCATGACCGGGACGACCCGGAACGCCAGCTCCTTGAACGGAGCGCGTGCCACCAGGATCTCGGCCGTCCCGTCGCCTGCCACGTGCAGCGCAGTCGGTGCTGCGGTCGCGCACCCGAGTCGCACGCCCGGGGTCGTGGCCGTGGGAGGGCGGGTGACAGCGAAGGAGTGCAGCGGCCAGAACGTCGGCTCATACCATCGCTGCAGCGGGCGCCGCAGCACCGCACCGGGCTGGTGCATCGTGACGGCGGTGGCGGTTCCCGCCGGTCGGATCACGAGCGACACGGATCGACGCCATCTGGGGCGCAGGCTCGTGCGGGTCACGACGGCGGCCGTGGCCGCGTCGATGGTGTGGTGCAGCGCCACCTCTCGGCCTTCGCAGGACGCCAGCACCCGGACCTCGACCGTGCGGCCCCCGTGGCGGACGGTCGCCGAGACGGTCGCCGGGTGTCGGGCAGTGTCGTCGAGGAGGGTCCATCGACCTCCGTGGATCTCCTGTCCCAGCCGCCACAGACCACCGCTGTCGAGGTGGGACGCGGCGGTGAGGCTCGGGCCTGCCAGGAGCTCGTGACCGCGGTCGTCGGTGGCGGCGACGGCGGCACCGCCCTGCTGCGGATCGAACGCGACGGTGCCCCACTGCCCGCTCAC
>JAFDWA010000731.1 GCA_018268735.1 Actinomycetota bacterium
CGCAGGTCCGAGGCCCGCCCGACCACGGTGCCGCGCAGCTTGACGGTCTCACCCAGGTAGGCGTTGTCGTGGACCACGCTGCGCTCGAGCTCCGCCCCGGAGCGGACCCGGACACCCGTGCCGAGCACCGTGTACTCGCCGATGCGCGCTCCCGCGTCGACGAAGCAGTTGTCGCCGATGACCGCCGGTCCGGTGAGGATCGCTCCCGGGTGCACCTCGGCCCCCTCGGCGACGAACACGCCGGTCGACATCTCGAAGCCCGGGATGCCGACCTCGACCCGGCGGTCGAGGATGTCCTTGTGCGCGCGCACGTAGGCCGGCAACGTCCCGACGTCCTCCCAGTAGCCGTCGCAGATCGCGCCGACGAGACGCTGCTCGTCGTGGAGGAGCGCGGGGAACACGTCGCCGGAGAAGTCCACCGACTCCTCCGCAGCGATGTAGTCGAAGACCGCCGGCTCGAGCACGTAGATGCCGGAGTTGATCGTGTCGGAGAAGACCTGACCCCACGTCGGCTTCTCGAGGAACCGCTCGATGCTGCCGTCCTCGCGGGTGATGACGATCCCGTACTCCAGCGGGTTCTCCACCCGGACGAGGCCGATGGTCGCGAGCGCCTGCTGCTCGTGGTGGACCTGCACCAGGTGGCCGAGGTCGACGTCGGTCAGCACGTCACCGGAGATCACGAGGAACGTGTCGTCGAGCTCCTCCATCGCGTTGCGCACCGACCCGGCGGTGCCGAGCGGCGTCTCCTCCGACGCGTACACCATGTGCACGCCGAACTCCGAGCCGTCGCCGAAGTAGTTGCGGATCGCGTTCGCCATGAACGCGACCGTCACGACGATGTCCTCGATGCCGTGGCGTGTGAGGAGCTCGACGATGTGCTCCATCATCGGGCGGTTCACGAGCGGCAGCATCGGCTTCGGTGCGTTCGAGGTGAGGGGTCGCAGCCGAGTGCCCTCGCCCCCTGCCATGATCACGGCCTTCACATCGGGCTCCTCTCGCCGTCCGACTGCTGCGCCGAGACGTGCTCGGA
>JAFDWA010000732.1 GCA_018268735.1 Actinomycetota bacterium
TGCGCCGCGTCCTCCACCACGGGGACCCCTGCTGCCGCGCACAGCTCACCCGTTGCCGCCGGCAGCGGGATCCCGGCGAAGTGCACCGGAACAACGAGGTCGATGCCACCGGCCAGCGCGCCGGCCAACGAGTCGATCGACAGGCACATCGTGTCCGGATCGCTGTCCACGAGCACGATCTGCGCCCCACGCAGGGCCAACGGGATCGCCGTCGCCGGGTGCGTCCATGCCGGCACCGCCACCCGTGAACCCGGACCCACACCGAGACGATCGAAGAGGAGCTCGATCCCAGCAGTGCACGAGCTGACGCACACCACGTGCTCGGCATGGAGGTACTCGGCGAGGTCCTCCTCGAATGCTGCGCACTCCGGTCCGCTGCCGATCCAGCCGGACATGATGACCCTGTCGACGGCGGCGCGGTCCTCGGCGGAGATCGAGGGTGCGTTGATCGCGATCCGGCTCGGTCGCCTCGGATTCATCTGTGGTCGCACTGGGGCTCATCGTACCGACGGGTCGCAGACCCGACGTCCCGAGGGACGCCCGTCACGTCTGCTCAGGGCCATCCTGCTCGTTTGAGGAGCACCGATCGCCTCTCATTAGGGGGCATGTAGTACTCCTCGTGGCTGCCCGGAGGCAGGAGGTCGAAGCCGAGCTTCTGTCGCACGCGCTCATCGAGCACCTCAGGCTTTGAGCCGATCATGCGCGCGATGTCGAAGCGTTGGCGGATCCAGGGTCTGACGAAGGCCAGGATGATCGTACGTCTCCAGGTATCACCGAGGTTTGGGAGCGCATCGTGCCAGAGTCGTCCCCGGAACCAGCACACCGATCCTGCCGGAGCCTCCAGCACCAGTGCAGCGTCTTCGAACTCCTTGCTGGTCGGTGGTTCGATCCTGTCCACCGGATGGAACCGGGTTGCGCCGGATGTCACGGAGAAGTCATCGAGCAGTACCAGCACGCCCACTCCGGCCAGATAGTCGGGGACGGCGATCGATGTGTCCACATGGATCGGACGACCCGAGCCGCCGGGAA
>JAFDWA010000733.1 GCA_018268735.1 Actinomycetota bacterium
ATGCGGCGTTGCTCCGGGTCCCTCCGAAGAGGCCCGGCGTGGTCCCGGTCGTGACGAGCGCGCCCGTGTGCTCGTCGGTGCGCATCTTGGCGGTCAACCCGGCGGCCGTCGCCTTGACGCCCTCAGGGAACGTCGCCACCTCCCCGATCGTCACCGACTCCGTGAACGGGTCCGCGCCGACCGCACCAGCAGGCTCCAGCGTGATGCCCGCCGCCGAGGCGTCGTCCCCTCGGTTCACGAGCACGAACGCGGCCACCGCAGCGACCATCGCGACGACGACGAGGACCACCGTCGGCGCGACCCAGCCTCGCTTCGCTCCGCCGCCCGCCCCCGGCTGCTGCGAAGGTGGATACCACTTCAGATCGGAGGCCTGCCACCAGTCGGCTCCCTGCGGCACGTCGCTCATCTGCCTGCCCTCCCCGTCGTGATCGATCGCTGTCGACCAATGACGTTGCGGAGCGTAACGCCGAGGGGTCAGCGCCGACTCAGGAGCGGGTCAGGTGAGACCAGCGGCACGTGGAGGTGGCTCAGATCGGCAGGATGATCTCCGCTGCCTGGCGGACCTGCTCGACGGAGCCCGCGGCGACCAGGAGCTCGGTCACCGCCGACTCCTTCCATGCGGCGACGCGGTCGGCGATCCGAGCCGGGGTGCCCACGAGGCTGATCTCGTCGGAGAACTCCACCGGGACCTCCCACACCGCCTCGTCGCCGCGACCGGCGAGGAACAGGTCCTGGATGCGTTCCGCCTGTTCGCCGAGCCCCATCCGGGTCGCCAGCTTCGTGTGGTAGTTCTGGCCCTTCGCCCCCATCCCGCCGATGTAGAACGCGAGCATCGCCCGAGTGACCGCGAGCGCGTCGGCGATCGTGTCGGGTTCGTCGTCGTCGGTGACGGCGAACATGGCGATCGCCGCGACCTCGAAGCCGTCCTTCGCCCCGGCGAGCTGGTCCGCGTAGACATCCTGGCGGAACGGCGAGTAGTACAGCGGCAACCAGCCGTCAGCGATCTCAGCGGTCTGCGCGACGTTCTT
>JAFDWA010000734.1 GCA_018268735.1 Actinomycetota bacterium
GGGACGTGCACGGCCTCGCGCGCGACGAACCGGAGCCACTGCCCCGGCGTCGCCCGTCGCTTCAGCTCGTAGGGGACGATCGACTGCGTGAGTCCGATCAGCAGGTCCTCGCGCACCTGGCGACGCGAGTGGTATCGCTTCGTGTAGTAAACCATCGACGGCAGCGGGAGCGGCGACACGCGGTCGCGGTGGCGGAACCCGTCGAGCGAGCCGAAGGTTCGCAGCCCACCCTCCTGGGCCTTCAGGTGCACCCGGATCGCGTGGGGGTTGTGGATCACGAGCCCACCACCGAGCTGCACCCGGAGCCCGAACTCGGCATCGCCGCGTCGTTGGCGATCGAACTGCTGGTCGAACAATCCGAAGCGCTCGAACAGGCTGCGGTGGCACATGCCGTTGCCGGAGTCCCACTGGTCCGCGACCCGGAAGAACGCGTAGTTCGCCGGCACCGGCGCGCCGATGACCGCGAGCGAGGCGCCGGTGGAGAGGTCGGCGTCATATCGCTGCAGGCCTTCGAGGTGCTGCTCGAGGAAGTCCTCTCCGACCTCGGAGTCGTCGTCGACGAAGGCGATCCACTCGCCACGAGCGCGACGGACTGCCTCGTTGCGCGCCAACCACTGACCACGCTCATCCTGGAACACGACCTCGATCCCGAGGTCGGCGAAGTCCTCGTAGATGGCGGTGTCGCGTCGCTCCGGATCGTTCTGGTCGACGACGACGACCTGTCGAGCCGGGATGGTCTGCTTCCTCAGCTGCTCGAGGACGGGACGCAGCAGCTCGTAGCGACCGAGGGTCGGGAGCACCACGGTGATGTCGGGATCATCCGGCACGATGGTCCGCTCACGTGTCACGGTGGCCGACGCGGTCAGCGGTGAGTCGACCGCCGCGACCGCCGCGGCGGAGCTGCGCATCGCCCGGGCGACACGGACCGGCCGACGTCGAGCGAAGGCCCTCCGGGCCGCGGCGTAGAGGACCCACTTGCGACCGAACACACGGCGGAGGAACACGAACCTGTCGTGCTCGCTCATCG
>JAFDWA010000735.1 GCA_018268735.1 Actinomycetota bacterium
CGATCCTGCGGGAGCGGGCCCAGGTCTGGTCGAACACCTCGGCGAGGCCGTCGATCAACCACGATGCGTCATCGGCCCGCTCGCGGACACCCGCGCCGAGGGGCCGCCGACGGCTGAGCGCCTCGAGCAGGTCGACGGCCCCACCCGAGAGGTGCGCGTCGAACGCACCGGGGCCAGATCCGGCGACGACGTCGACGCCGTCGCCGTCGACCACGACCCGGAACACCACATCGGGATCCACCGCCTCGACCAGCATCGTCGCGGGCCGGCTCCGCCCGGCGCTCACGGCGAACGCCGGGCTCAGTGCGGCGACGTATCGGAGGGCTGCGGCGATCTCGTGCGGGTCCTCGACCGCTCGTCGCCCGAGGGGCACCATGACGTCGCGCTCGTGCACCCAGGAGTCCCACAGCGCATGGTGCAGCATCGCCGTGACGCTCACGTGGCCCGGCGGTGCCTCGACGAGCACGTCGCGCTGCCGCGGGTCGAGGCCCTCGATCGAGCGGGCGAGCGCATCGGCTGTCGTCGCGAACCGCTCCAGCGCGGCAGCGCCGTCGAGGTCCGACGCGGCGACCATCTGAGCGGGGGTGGCCACCGGGTCGAAGGTGGCGAGGAGGCGACTCGGCTCACCCGCCATGCCCTGGGCGAGGGAGACCACCCAGAACGCCGTGGCCGATTCCAGGTGCACGACCACGTCGCGTGCAGACCACCCTTCGCATCGACTCGGGCTCTCCCAGGCGGCGTCGTCGAGGGTCCCCAGGGCGTCGACGAACCGCCGTTGCTGACCGATGAGGGCCGCACCGACGGTGGAAGGGTCGCCGTCGAGGTCGATGAGCGGGGGTGAGCCGTACCGGGGCGTGAGCTGCATCCCGACATGCTGCCAGTAGGGTCGGGCCGCCCGCGGTGGGATTCCCCGAGGGTCTCGACGATGGCTGACAGGGGGATGACATGGCGGATCTGTTGCTGGAGGCTGCGCCGTCGGAGGTGGGCCTCGACGCGGAGCGGCTGCGTCGCATCGACGAGCA
>JAFDWA010000736.1 GCA_018268735.1 Actinomycetota bacterium
TCATCCTGA
The DNA here is from genome assembly GCA_018268735.1 of Actinomycetota bacterium. Lineage (GTDB taxonomy): Bacteria > Actinomycetota > Acidimicrobiia > Acidimicrobiales > Microtrichaceae > Dermatobacter. The sequence continues at coordinate 10 of JAFDWA010000736.1, forward strand.
TCTGGAGAGCCAACCGGGTCATCAACTTCGCCAACGGAGCGATGGCCGGCGTCGCCGGGCTCACGGCGGTCCACCTGTTCGTGACGTGGGGTTGGCCGTACTGGGTCACGCTCGTCGTCGCCCCCCTGCTCGGCCTCCTCGTGGGCGCGCTCGTCGAGGTCCTGGTGGTGCGACGGTTCGCGAACGCGCCGCGGCTGGTGCTGACGGTCGCGACGATCGGCCTCGCGCAGCTCCTCGGCGGCATCGAGCTCCTCATCCCCTCGAAGGTGTTCGGTGCCCGAGGGATGGTGCTCGGTGCGTTCGAGACGCCGTTGAACTCGATCGAGATCGAGGTCGGGCCGGTCCTGCTCAACGGCAACCACCTCCTCGCCGTGGCGATCGTGCCCGTCGTCGTCGGAGTGCTCGCCTGGTTCCTCCGTCGATCGCTCGCCGGAACCGCCATTCGGGCAGCCTCGGAGAACACCGATCGCGCCCGCCTCCTGGGGATCCCGGTGCGCAACCTGACGACCGCTGTCTGGGCGATCGCCGGGATGCTCGCAGCCCTGACGTTCGTGCTCCAGGCGCCGTTCCAGGGTGCAGCGCCGTCGGCGGCTGCAGGTCCTGCGGTGCTGCTGGCAGCGCTCGCCGCTGCGATCGTCGCACGGATGGAATCGATGCCGGTGGCGTTCGCCGCAGCGGTCGGACTCGGCGTCATGCAGGAGCTGGTCCGTTGGAACACCAACACGCCGTCGCTGGTGAACCTCGCCATCCTCGTGGTCATCCTGGTCGCGCTCCTCACGGGTGAGGGCCGACGATCGCGGGCCCACGACGCCGACGGAGGATGGCGCAACGCCGATCTCGTGCGTGGGCTCGCACCGAAGGTCGCGGCGCTCCCTGTCGTGCGGTGGGCCAAGCGCTTCGGCCTGCTCCTCCTCGTCGCGGCAGGCGTCGTCGTGCCGATGCTGCTCGGAGCATCGGATGCGTTCTCCGTGTCGATCATGGCCGTGTGGGCGATCGTGGCGGTCTC
>JAFDWA010000737.1 GCA_018268735.1 Actinomycetota bacterium
TGCCGGCGCAGCACCAGCGCGAGGCGTCGAGTGCGGTCCGCCACCTCGCTCCAGGAGAGCTGCAGGTCCCGGAACACGATGCAGTCCCGGTCGGGATGCGCCCTGGCGATCGCTTCGGTGATGGCCGCGACGTTCAGCACCAGGTCCGATCCGTGCTGCGATCCTGCTGTGCTGCGTCCGAGCTCGCCGCTGCGTCTCGGCGCGGTCGGAGGGTTGTGGGGTCCCATCGCCGGACATGCTGGCAGGATGCGCACCGATGAGCGACACCCATGGCACGGCTGCTGACGTCGATCGGGCGGTCGGGAGGGGCCCCGCAGATGTCGTGCGGCTCGAGCGTGCAGCGCAGAGCGGTCCCGACGCCGCGATCCGCATCCTGACGCTCGACCGACCCGAGCGGCTCAACGCCATGGACGTGGCGCTGATCGACGGCCTGCACGATCGCATCGAGGAGCTGCGTCACGACGACACCGCGCGGGTGGTGATCGTGACCGGCGCCGGGCGTGGGTTCTGCTCGGGACTCGACCTGCAGGACCTGGCACCGACCGCAGGCGCCTCGGAGGAGGGCCGTGGCGCGGTGCAGCGGGGGATGGACCTCCAGCAGCGGATCGCTGGGCTCGTCCCGGGACTGCGAAGCCTGCGGATCCCGGTGATCGCAGCGGTCAACGGTCCCGCTGCGGGTGGTGGACTGGCCCTCGCGCTCGCCTGCGACGTCCGGATCGCCGCGACCTCGGCGCGGTTCAACGTCGCGTTCGTCCGCATCGGGTTGTCCGGCTGCGACATCGGGGTGTCGTGGCTGCTCCCACGATGGATCGGTGCCTCTCGCGCGTTCGAGCTCATGCTGACCGGTCGGATCGTCGAATCCGACGAAGCCGGACGCATCGGCCTCGTCAGCCGGGTCGTCCCGGACGCCGACCTGCTCGTCGAGGCGATGTCGACCGCCCGGTCGATCTGCGCGAACAGCCCGACGGGCGTGTGGATGACGAAGGAGGTCATGTGGTCCCAGCTCGAGGTCGG
>JAFDWA010000738.1 GCA_018268735.1 Actinomycetota bacterium
GCCGTGCTCGTCGTGGTGATGCTCGCAACGGTGCACCGGCGACTCGTCCGTCGTCGGTGGCTGGGCCTGCCGATCGGGATGTACATGCACCTCGTGCTCGACGGGGCGTTCACCCTCACCGCGACGTTCTGGTGGCCCTTCCTCGGCTGGTCCTTCACCGGCGGTGCGGCTCCCGAGGTGGCGCGGGGGGTGTGGTCGCTGCTGATGGAGGTGGCGGGGCTGGCCGTCGGATGGTGGGCCTGGCGGCGCTTCGGCCTCGACGACCCGGTGCGGCGGTCGCGGTTCGTGCGAACCGGTCAGCTCGACCGTGCGGTCTCGACCGGGCGGCGACGCACATGAGCGCGCTCGTGGTGCTCCGCCACGGACGGACGCAGGCGAACGCGGCGGGGCTGCTGCTCGGCCGTCTCGACGTGGACCTCGACGAGGTGGGTCGGCGGCAGGCGGCCGCGCTCGCAGGGGCGGTCCGTGCCACGAGCGGACCGATCGTCGCGGTGGTGTCGAGCCCACTCGCACGGACGATGCAGACCGCCGCGGCGTTCGAGGCCCCGGTCACCGTGGATGACCGGTTCGTCGAGCTCGACTACGGAGCATGGGACGGTCGGGCGATCTCGGAGGTGAGCGAGTCGATGTGGGCGGCGTGGCGTGCCGATCCGCACTTCCGCCCGGAAGGCGGCGAGTCGCTCCACGAGGTGGAGCGACGCGTCGCGGCTGCGTGTCGCGAGTGGGCGGAGCGCTGCACCGAGGGCGTCGTCGTGGTCGTCACCCACGTCTCGCCGCTCAAGGCGGCGGTCGGTTGGGCTCTCGGCTCCGACGTCGTCTGGCAGACGCGTGTGGATCCTGCCTCGATCACCCGGATCGACGTCGGTGCCGGCCGTCCGACCCTCCGCTCGTTCAACGAGACCGGCCACCTCGAGCACCTCACGACGAGCTGAGCAGACCATCAGTGTGCTCGACGTCTCACGGCGAGGATCGCGGCATCCGGCGACGGCGCCTCTAGCTTTGCACCAATGGAG
>JAFDWA010000739.1 GCA_018268735.1 Actinomycetota bacterium
GCGGTGCCGGCGGTGCGCGACCCGGAGGCGGTGGGCTGAGGATGGGTCAGTTCCTGCCGATCCTGGCGCTGCTCGTGCTGGCGGTGGTGTTCGCAGGGATCAGCCTCGTCGCTCAGCGGATCCTGGTGCCACGGCGGCCGACCGAACCCAAGGTCGCCCCCTACGAGTGCGGGATCCTCGACGTCGCCGACCCTCCGGAGCGCTTCCCGGTCCGCTTCTACCTGATCGCGATGATCTTCATCGTGTTCGACATCGAGATCATCTTCTTCTACCCCTTCACCCAGGTGTACGGGGCGCTCGGCTGGTTCGGGCTCGTCGCGATCGGCATCTTCACGATCGCCGTCTTCGAGTCGTTCCTCTACCTGATCAGCAACGGTGCCCTCGACTGGGGTCCGCCGAAGCACCTGCGTCGGTCCCGCCTCATGGCCGATCCGGAGCGGACCACGGCCTCGACGGTCCGCCACGTCGGCACCGAGGGCCGTCCCGCAGCGGCTCTCGCCGCCGCACCCGCGTCCGACCACGACGGAGCCTCGGGTCACGACGCACCGACGCCCGATCGCGTGCCGGTCGGAGCGCACTGATGGGCCTGGTGCAGAACGTCCGAGAGGACGGCTTCGCCGGGCTGGAGCACAACTTCCTGACCGGTCAGCTCGAGGACCTGGTGCGGTGGGCCCGTCGTCGCAGCACGTGGCCGGCGACCTTCGGCCTCGCCTGCTGCGCGCTCGAGATGATGGCGGCCGGTGCAGCCCACTACGACATGGCGCGCTTCGGCATGGAGGTGTTCCGGGCGTCACCACGCCAGGCGGACCTGATGATCGTCGCCGGCCGGGTCTCCCAGAAGATGGCGCCGGTGCTGCGCACCATCTACGACCAGATGATGGAGCCCAAGTGGGTCATCTCGATGGGCGTGTGCGCGTCGACGGGCGGGATGTTCAACAACTACGCCATCGTCCAGGGCGTGGACCAGGTCGTCCCCGTCGACGTCTACGCACCTGGGTGCCCTCCCGGGCCC
>JAFDWA010000073.1 GCA_018268735.1 Actinomycetota bacterium
GAGCACCCGTCGCCCCGTTCGCAGACCGTCGAAGATGCCCAGGACCGCGCAGCCGATCGGACGCCAGGGTCGCAGGAAGATGCGCCGACCCTCGCCCCGCAGCAGGATGCGATAGGACTCTCGCGGGGTGTGCAGGTACCAGGAGCGACGCTGCCGAGGAGTCAGGTGCTTGGCCGCGAACACCAATCGGTTGCGGATGTTGAACTCGTAGTACGTCCGCGAGAGCGGAGCGGGCCGACCGCTGCGTTGCGTCGCCCCCTCGTCGTGCACGGCCCGTGCCGCATCGACCACCTCGACGGCGATGCCGAGGCGGGCGGCCCGGATGCTGAGGTCGACGTCCTCCCAGTAGAGGAAGTAGTCGTCGTCGAACCCACCGAGGGCATCCCACGCCTCGGCGGAGGTGAGGAGGCAGGCGCCGGAGAGCCACGTGCGCTCGTCGGTCCCCGGCCGGACGGGCCGCGACATGGTGCGGCCGCGGACCATGTCGAGTGCTCCGCCGTCGAACCACGGCGTGCCGTCGGGACGCTGCACGACCGGCGACAGGATCGCGTCGCGTCGCTCGTCGAGCCGACCGCGCAGCACGTCGAGGTCGGCGCTGTCGATCCTGGCGTCGGGGTTGAGCAGCAGGAACGTGTCGGCCCCGAGTCGGCGGGCCGCCTGGACCCCCAGGTTCAGCCCCGACCCGTACCCGCCGTTGCCGGGCGCCTCGACGAGGGTCCATCCCTCCCGCGTGGCCAGCGCGGCGATCTCGGATCGGGCCCCGTCGGTCGAGCGGTTGTCGACGACGACGGCGTGCAGCTCCGGGTCGGAGCGGATCAGCGGCGTCAGGTTCGCTTCGATGAGCGCCGCCGAGTCGAAGTTGACGACGACGACGGCGGCGGGGTGGTTGCTCAAGGTGGGTCCGGACGCTCAGCTGCCCCGGCCGTGATGGCCGGGGCAGCAGGGTAGCGGGACGGTGTCGGTGCTCAGCCGATCTTCGTCACCAGGTAGTTGTCGAAGTTGATGAGGATGGGTGCGTTGGTGGCGGTGCCGGAGAGGTAGTTCTCGATGAAGACGGCGCCGGCGGTCTGGAGCTCGGGGGTGGAGTCGGTGGTGCTCAGCTGTGGCTGTGCGGGCTCCGGTGTGCCGTCCTTCCAGAACTTGCCGGTGATCGTCGTGGGGCTGGTGCCGGTGACGGTCATCTTGACGTGCCAGACGTCGCCAGGGGTGTAGATGATCGGGGTGCCGGTGTTGACGATGATCGAGTTGGCGCCGTTGACGACTCGTTCGATGATGAGGTTCGTGCCGGTGGGCATGGAGCGGATCTTGAACCGGTAGTCGTTGGATCCGTTGCCGCGGGCGCCGAGGGAGGTGTAGACGCCGCCGCCGGTGGGTGTGGCCGACATGGTGATGTCGGTGGACACGGTGACGTCGGTGGCGGACACGGTTCCGAGGGTGGCGCGGTTGAGGCGGCCGGGGGCGTTGAGGTTCATGGTGCCGACGCCGCTGGCGACGGAGAAGAGGCTGGCGCCGCCGCCGGAGGTGGTCCATGCGCCGCCGATGTCGGCGGTGCCCCAGCCGTTGCTCGCCGTGCGCCCGAACGCATCCGAGGCGAGGATGACCGGCGTGCCCGGATCGGGCGCCACCACCGTGACCGGCGAGGACGTGGTGTTCGTGGCGCCGCGGTTGTCGGTGACGGTGAGGGTCACCGTGTAGGTGCCCGCCGTCGCATACGTGTGGCTCGCGGTCACGCCGGTGGCCGTGCCGCCGTCACCGAAGGTCCACGCGTAGGAGGCGATCGATCCGTCGGGATCCGTCGAGGCCGAGCCGTCGACGGTCAGGTTCAGGAACGATCCGCCCACTGTGAACGACGCGGTCGGCGGTGTGTTGGGGATGACGCCGCCGCCGAGCGTGAAGTGGTTCGTGACCTCGGAGGCGCCGAGGGCCCGGGGGTACACGGCGGCCTCGTCGAGCAGGCCGGTGAAGCTGCCGCTGGTGGCCCCGGCCTGGGCGGCGTCGCCGCCGACCCGCCAGTAGCCGACGATGCCGAGGCCCACCTTCGTGGGGCTGGCGCCGACCTGCGTGCCGTCCACGTAGAGGTGCATCCCGTCGGGGCCCTGGGTGGCCACCACGTGGTGCCAGCGGCCGTCCCGGTACGACATCGCGGTCGTCACCGAGCCGACGCCGGAGCGGAACGTCAGGGTGCCGTCGTTGCGCATGTAGACGACGCGGTCGACCGTGGAGGAGTTGCCGGTCTTCGAGGTCCCCAGTCCGATCAGCTCGCCGCCGGTCGTCGAGGTCGTGTTGAACCAGGTCTCGGTCGAGAAGTCACCGGGGCTGTTGTCCGGGTTCGTCGCCGCCACCGACGCCGCGCCGTTGAAGCGGACCGCGGCGTTGCCGGCGATCGCGCCGGGCTGCCCCTTCGTCACCGACCCGGCGAAGGTGCCGGTGTTGCCCTCGATGCCGGAGTCGACCGCCGAGGTGCCGCTGGTGTCGGCGAGGCGGTAGTAGAGCGAGGGTCCGCCGGCGTAGACGGCGGCGCCGTACTGGTCAGCCGGTGCGGTGGGGACCGCCGGAGTGCGGCCGCTCAGGACGTAGTGGTTGGCCACCTGCTGCGGGGTGAGCGCGACCCCGTACAGGGCCGCCTCGTCGATCTGGCCGGAGAGGTAGCTGGAGGTGGGCCGGGAGGGCCAGCCGCTGAGGGTGTCGGCCCCGACTCGGAACTGGCCGTAGAAGGGCACGCCGTCGGTGGTGTCGGCGCGGCTTGCGACCTGCTTGCCGTCGACGAAGAGGACCATGCCCTCCGAGCTCAGCGTCGCCACGACGTGGTGCCACTGGTTGTTGTTGAGGCCGCTCGGGCTCGCCACGGTCCGGTAGGTGCTGGAGGTGACCGGACCGGTTCCCTCCGGGCGGGTCTTGACGCCGAACAGGATCTGTCCGCTGTTGGTCATGTAGACGAGCTTGTCGGTCTCCGAGGAGGAGGAGTCGTTGGTCGTGCCGCTGCCGAAGCCGGCGATGCGGCCGCCCCGTGAGGAGCTGGTCTTCACCCATGCCTCGATGCTGAACAGGTCGGGGATGACCCCACGGGTCGGTGCGTAGACGTAGGCGTCGCTCGAGGGGAACGTGGCTGCCGGGTCGTTGCTGACCGCACCGGCCGCACCGAAGCTGACGCCGCCGACGACGTTGCCGTCCTGGGTGCCGACGGTGTCCTCGGTCTTGCCGCCCGCGGCCGAACCGAGGCGCCATTGGATCCGCGCCCCGTCGGCCATCACGGCGTCGGAGTAGGCGCTGGGGGCACCGGCCGATGCGACGGTCACCGTCGTCGTGTCGGTGTTGGACAGGTTGCCGTCGTCGTCGCTGGCCCACACCCGGTAGGTGTGGCTCGACCCCGGAGCGAGCCCGGTGTCGGTGAAGGACACCACGGGGCGGTTCCAGAACGAGGAGCTGACGGTCTGCTCGTCGATCGTCTGGCCGTCACGGGTGAAGCGGTAGTTGAGCTCGGCGTCGTCGCGGTCCCAGTTGGCCGGAACGGTCAGGCGCACCTGGCCGGCGGCGTTCGACCTGGCTTCCAGGCTCCAGTTCGGGGCGTAGTCGCGGGGGCCCTGCTTCGCCGGTGCGATCGGCTTGACCGCGAAGCGCACCAGGCCCTGCTGCGGGGTGCCGTTGACCGACGGGAACTCGCCGCCGTAGACGACGTACTGGTTGTTGGCCGCAACGGACCAGGCGGCCTGGGACTGGCCCGTGAACGTGCCGGGGGTGAGGTTCGGGTACCAGTTCACCTGCGACGGCGCCGGGTAGCCCTCCCAGTTCGGGTAGCGCCAGACCTCACGGCGGATCGTGCCGCGGGCGTCGGTGGTGAACGAGGCGGCGTGCTGCATGTTGTCCGCCCACGTCTCGGACTGGGGGAACGAGCCGATGTTGCCGCAGTAGTGCATGTGGTTCGCGACGTAGAGGTGGCCGTTCGCGGGGGCGACGCTGTAGGAGTCGCCGTGGCAGTCCTCGACCCAGTTGATGGCACCGGTGTCGGGGTTGGCGGAGAACGAGCCCTCGATGCTGCCCGGGGTCTGGCCCCAGGCGTAGCCGGCTCCGAAGATGGAGGTGCCATCGGTCGCGAGCGACAGGATCGACGAGCCGTTGCCGGAGTTCTTGATGACGGTGTCGACCGGCCACGAGACCCGGGCGCCGGTCTGCGGATCGAGGGCGGCGAGGCCGTTGGTCGAGGTGCCGTTCACGTTCGTGAACGCGCCGCCGATGAACAGCCGGTCGCCCTTGGGCGACATCACCATGGCGTGGACCGCGTCGTCGGCCGACGGGTTCCACGACGTGAGGGCGCCGTTCGACGCCGAGAACGCGGCCAGACGGGAACGGACCGTCGAGTTCGCGCTGCCGGCGTAGCCGAACTCGCCACCGACGTACACCGTGGAGCCTGTCGCGACGATGGCGTCGACCGCGTAGCTGAGGATCGGGGTGAAGCTGCTGATGAACGCACCGGTCGTGGCGTTGAGCGCGGCGAGCCGGTACGCGTTCTGACCGTTGACGCTCGTGAACAGGCCGCCGATGTAGATGCGTGACCCGTCGGGGGACGGGGTGACCGCCTTGATCGTGCCGTTCACGGTCGGCGCGAACGACTGGATCAGCTCACCGGTGGTGAGGTTGTAGGCGAGGATGTTGGACCGCGGGGTCTGGTTGGTTCCCGGGGCGGCGCCGGCCGGCCGGGCGTTGTTGAACTGGCCGACCGCGTACACGGTGTTGCCGACGATGGTCTGCTGCCACACGACGCCGTCGATCTGGACCGTTGGCAGAGCGTCGGCGGTGACCTGACCGTCGGTGTCGGCGATCGGCGGCACCACGGCACCAGCGGTGGACGGGCGTGCAGCCTGCGCGACGACGACCACGCTGAACACCACCGCCGTCGCGACGAGGGCGTGGAACACCCGGTGTCGGAGGTTCGGCTTCGCTTCCATGGTTCTCCCTCCGTCGCCCTGTCGGCTGACGCTCTTCGATCGGTGCGGTCGTTGTTCAGCCACGGGGCAGGCTCCCGGTGAAGGAGGCCGTCGGGGTGGCCTCTGAGTACTTGATGGTCAGGTTCGAGTCGTCGCGATCGGCGACGGCAAGGCTGAAGGTGTAGGTGCCGGTCGCCGTGGCGCCGGGCGCCACCGATCCCGACAGGGGCGGTGCGCTCGGATCGGTCACCGTCGCGGTGGGGGTGCCGCCGGAGCCGTTCAGCACCACCGACACGTTGTCCAGTCCGACGGGTGACGTCGATCCGTTGGTGACGCTGACGGTGAACCGGACGGCCGGGCCGGAGATCTCGCCGGGCAGCTTGGCGTCGGCCTGGACGGCCTGGACCCCGGTCAGTCGGATGGTCACCCCGTTGCCGACCTCGACGGGTCGATCGAACGGGACACCGGGCAGCGTGCCCGGATCCTTCACCTTCGGAGCCGGGGTGCGGACGTCGCCGTGGGGAGCCGCGGCGGCGGCCTCGGCCGCCTTGGAGTCGGTCGCCTTGGAGTCGGTCGCCTTGGAGTCGGTCGGCGTCGTGGTCGGCGATCCGTCGGCGCCGGCCGTGGTCGAGCTGGCGACGGTCGTCGTCGATGTGGTCGACCGCGAGTGCTTGGATCGGCCCGCGGCGTCGCTGTCCGACGAGCACGACACCAGGATCGCGACGCACGCGAGCAGGATCGCTGCTCCCAGCGTGCGCGGTGCGCGCGCACGACGTCCCGTCCCAGCTCCGTTGGCCACAGCTCGCCCTGTTCGTCCCTCCAGCGGTCGGCTCACCCAGCCCGCCGCTTCCGTCTCCGTCGGCAAGGGTAACCCTGTGCCGACATCGGGGGCAATGGCCGTCACCCCATCGGGGTCGAGGCGGTGCAGCGATCGGTTCGTTCGGGCCACGACGCCATCAAAGCGCCGGGATGCTCGTCGCGGAATGGGCAGATCTGCTGGATCCCGGTGCCGTCTGGGTCCCGCGACCCAGACGGTCGGGATGGATCAACGATCGAGCGACGACACGACGCGGAACCACCGTGCGGCCGATGCCGCGAGCAGCGCAGCGTTCAGCACGGCGAGCATGGTGTAGATGGCGATGAACACCGGGGGAAGCCACAACGACAGGAAGGTCAGGCACCACAGGCCGTAGTCGCCGGGGATGACGGCGACGGCGTACCACGCCGGTGATGTCGACGCCGGGTCGGTGCCGCCGATGCCGCCGGGGGTCTGGACGTCGGGTGCTTTCGTGCGAAGCAGCAGGTCGGTCAGGATCATGCGGAAGAACGACACCGACGACACGATCCCGAACAGGATCGGGATCAGCAGCCACCGCGCGTCGACGTCGTAGAAGCGGTACCAGCACACCAGCACCGCCATGTGCAGCGACGCCAGCTTGAGGGCGTCGACCATGTGGTCGAGCCACTCACCTGCGACGCTGCTACGACCCGACAGTCGAGCGACCTGTCCGTCCGCCGAGTCGAGCGCGTAGCCGAGCACCAGCAGCGCCGTCACCAGCACCGAGGTCCACGCCGTCGGTTCGACAAGGGCGAGCACGGCGATGCCCGCGAAGGTCACCGTGCCGCTCACGATGGTCACGGCGTTCGGGCTGAGACCGACGGTGTGAGCGACCGCGGCGAGGATCCGACCGAGGGGTCGGTTGACGAAGCGCGAGTAGGCCGGGGCGCCCCGCGACGACTTCTGCGCGCTGCGCAGGTCGGCGATCGCGGTGCGGACGTCGGCGATCACGTCGTCGGCGCCGATGGGCCGCCGAGGCGGCGACCGGTGGCGCATCGGCGGGGGATCCTCGTCACCGCCAGGATTGTACCGGCCTGTCCAGGAGATCCCGACGGTCTCGATCGCTCACCGATGCCGGAGCTGTGGCGGGTGTCGGAGAGTGGTGGGAACCCGCTGCGGCGTCGATACCCTCGACGTGTGCGAGAGGACGAACGCATCGGAAGCCGTCGATGAGCCGGGGTCGCGTCGGCTACGCGCCGGGAGTGTTCGACCTGTTCCACATCGGGCACCTGAACGTGCTGCGCAACTCCCGGCAGTTCTGCGATCACCTGATCGCCGGTGTCGTGTCCGACGACCTGGCGCAGCGCACGAAGGGCAACCTGCCGGTGGTGCCGCTGAGCGAGCGCCTCGCGATCGTCGAGGCGATCCGCTACGTCGACGAGGCGGTCGAGGAGGACGTCGCCCACAAGCTCGAGATGTGGGAGCGCCTGCGCTTCGACGTGATCAT
>JAFDWA010000740.1 GCA_018268735.1 Actinomycetota bacterium
GGCCGGACGGGTCGTCCCTGACCTGCCGCTCGTGCGGTGGGAGCTCGCAGGGGACCTCCTGCGCATCGGCCAGACCGACCTCGAATACAGTCCGGACGAAGCCCGCCGGCTTCTGGCTGCTGCGCTCCCGGATCTCTCGGCTCGTCTGGAGTCCGACGTGGTGCGTGTCAGCGAAGGGTGGCCGGCTGTCCTCCACCTGGCGATCCTTGCGATGCGTGAGCACCCTGACCCGCCGGTGCTCGTCGAGGGCCTCCTCACGTCGAACCACCGTGTGGTCGACTACCTGCAGCGGGAGGTCCTCGCCCGCCTCGAGCCCGACCTCCGACGGTTCCTCCTGGACATCTCGATCCTCGACCCGCTGTCGGGGCCGGTCTGCGACGCCGTGACCGAACGGACCGACAGCGATCAGCTCCTCGAGGAGCTGATCGCGTCCGGCAACCTGTTCGTATCGCCCGTGACGGCGGGTCGATGCGGCGAAGAGACCGTGGGCTACCGACTGCACCGAATCTTCGCCGAACTGCTCATGGCAGAGCTGCGGAGCGTCGCTGCCGAGCGGGAGAGGTCGCTCCGCCTCCGGGCGGTGACCTGGTACGAGCAGCACGGTCGCGTCGAGTCAGCGCTGCGCCAGGCGATCGCAGTCGGCGACGAGCGCCGCGGTGCACAGATCGTCTTCGGCCACTTCGCCCGTGTGCTCCAGCGGGGCGAGCCGGTCACCCTCGAACGCTGGCTGCGTTCGTTCCCCGGGGATGTGCTCGGGTCTGACGGTCTGCTGTCGTTGGCCGCAGGGTGGCTGGCAGTCGTCGGAGGTGACCCGAACGCGCTGGCGCACCACCTCGGTGTGGCGCGGGCGAATCCGATCGACGGCGTGCTGCCTGACGGGACGGCCACCCACGAGGTCGCGATCGCGATGTTGGAGGCGATCGCCGGCATCGGTGGAGTGTCGGGCACCGCCCGGAGTGCTGCACTCGTGGTTGCGGCGGGTCCGACCGGCAGCCCGTGGTGGCAGCTCGCCCGTCAGCTCGAGGCCGTGGCGCTGGTCGCGGCCGGGCGAGCGGAGGCTGACCTGGTCTTCACCTCGGTGGAGCTCGACACCAGGGGCGTCCACTCGGTTCACAGCGCTGCGGTCTCGCACCTCGCGTTGGCCCGACTCCGAAGTGGAGACCTGACCGCGGCCGACCGCCTGGCGTCGGGAGCGGTCGCGGAGGCTGCTGAGAGCGGCATGGGTGCGTTTCCCCTCATCGGGATCGTGCACTGCGTGGCGAGCCTCGCTGCCGCAGCAGTCGGTGATCTCGGCCGGTCACGGCGCCACGCGGCTGACGCAGCGTGCTTCGTGACGCTCACCGAGTGCCTCAACACGAGGGCTGGTGCACAGTCCCGGCAACTGCTTGCAGAGGCAGCGCTCATGCGAGGCGAGCTGCAGGAGGCAGGGCAGCTGATCCGGTCCGCTCGGATGGCGCTGTCGTCCGAACCGGACGCGCTCGACCTCCTGCGAGGTCAGGACGAGTTGGAGCAGCGGTGCCACGACGCACGACTGAGTCCGGAAGCGGAGCCCCTGACCTCCGCGGAGCTGAGGGTGCTGCAGCAGTTGCCGACCCATCGCTCCTTGGAGGAGATCGGCCAACACCTCTACGTGTCGCGCAACACCGTGAAGTCACACGTGAAGTCGATCTATCGCAAGCTCGGGGTCTCGGGTCGCAGCGAAGCAGTTGAGCGGGCGACGCAGCAGGCCTTGATCGACGGCGGCGGGCAGTCAGGCGTTGCGAACCGCGGGCGGGTTCCCATCTCCGGTGAGCACGGACATCTTCGTGACGTCGAGGCGGAGCGCGAGTCCGAGCGGGCTTGACGTCGACGGCAACCGGTTGGGTGCGAGACCGGGTCCGGGTGCCTGCTGGTGCAGGTGGAGCGTGACGACCGGATGCAGGTGCGTGGACGCGTCGACTGCGATGCCGGTCGTGAGCTCGCCGACGAGGTCGGTCCCGTGCTGAGCCTGCCCGTGGGCGAGGGTTGGCAGATCACCCGTCTGGGTGTGAGGCCGTCCCGAGTGCTGCACCCGCGCAACGGCTGTCACCCCGTGCCGATCCGTCGGAGGCGCTCAGCCGAGCCGGACCGCAGCGAACACGAGTCCTACCAGCGTGGCGTTGCTGGCGACCATCGAGAGCACGATCGTCCGGATCGTCGAACCCGCCGCCTTCTGGATCTCGGACCGGAGCTCGCCGCGGAGGTCCGCCATCTCGGATCGGAGCTCGCCGCGGAGGTCTGCCATCTCGGATCGGAGCTCGCCGCGGAGGTCTGCCATCTCGGATCGGAGCTCGCCGCGGAGGTCTGCCATCTCGGACCGGAGGTCCGATCCGAGGACAGCGAGATCGTCCTCGGTGGCAAGTCGTCGGAGGTCTGGCGGAATGGCGTTCATGAGCGTGTCGGCAGCCCTCGCATCCCATGTGCTGCGTGCCAGTTCGTACAGGTGCAGTCGCGCTGCTTCATCGATCGCCATCGTCGCCTCCCGGCAGGTGTCCGTCAACGGTGGGTGCCGTGAGCGGCGCCGACTCCGGGAGTACCCGTGACGAGGATCCTGACAGGCGGGTGTGACGCTGTGGCCACCCCCGTCGATGTCGCCGACGACGTCGGCCCGTTCGTCCGATCAGCAGGCCTGCACGCTCGTGGCGGACTGCGGAGCAGACGGCGTCGACCCGTCGAGGCGTTCGACGACCCACCGCTCCCTGTCGGTGAGCGATGCGTACATCGTTCCGGTGTGGCTCTGCCCGTCGTAGTTCCACACCGTCGCATCGGTCCCGTTGGCGTGGTACTCCCCGCAGAGCAGCGAGGTGGCGATCGCCGGAACCGACGTGTCCGCCGAACCCTGGGCGATCACAACCGGTCCGGCGATGCGTTCGCCGCCCGGTTCGTTGCGGGCCAGCGCCGCGTACCAGTTGGGAAGCTGGATGAAGTCCGTCCGGAAGTCGTCGGCTGTGAGCTGCGGACTCGAGGCGCAGTTCGTGTCGTCGAGGGCCGACATCTTGGCGGCGCCGCTCTGCTCCAGCAGGTCGCCGGGGTTGAGCGAGCGGTCCGCTGCCAGGAGTCCGTACGCGTAGAACCCTGGATAGGGCGAATAGCCGCTCATGCCGAAGAACCCGAGCAGCGGCTGGAGCGTCTTGACGAACGTCGCATGTGACCCCGGCGCCGTCGCCAGGGTTCCGACGACGTCGAGGTCGGGCGCGTAGGTGGTCGCCAGCCTGCCTGCGAACAGTGCGGCGTGGCCTCCCTGGGAGAAGCCTTCGATCGCGACCCGGTTGGATCCGCCGAAGGCCGCAGCGGCCCGGGCCGCGTCGAGGACCGACCTCCCTGCGGACGGACCATCGAGGTAGAGGTGCGGACCGTCGGTGCCAAGGCCCGGATAGTCGGTCGCCACCACCATCACGCCGGCACCGATCAGACCCGGCGTCTGCTCGTAGCCACCTGATCCGTACGCCCAGTACTCCGGCGACCTGGACGGAGCGCAGGCATCAGCGAGACCGACGGTTCCGTGCGCCCACGTCATGACGGGCCACCCGCCGGGTGGCGGTGTCCCGGCAGGGATCACGACGTAGCCAGACACCGCGATCGTCGAGCCGGAGCTGTCGGTCGACCGGTAGAGGAAGCGGCGCGCCTGGGTGCCGGGAAACATCGGGTTCGGGCGGACGACCTCACTCGAGATGACGGTTCCTGGCGGTCCCGGCGGCAGCGGATCCGGCACCGGCAGGAGGCCCGGGAGCCTGGGAGCCTTGCCTGGGAACGTGACCGTGAGCGGCGGGCCGGGTGCCACGCACGCTGCGAGGAGCACCATCGGCAGCAGGGTCAGGGCGATCTTGCGTCGTCGTGGTCGCAGCGGTCGCCGACGGCTGCTCACCGACGTCGATGCTGGTGCCGACTCTGTTCGCGCCGACTCGTCGTCCCGGACTCGGGTCTGATCGATCATGGCGAGTCCCCCCTTCCCAAGGCTCGTGATGGCGGGGAAGCCTTCCAGGCCTTCGACGGACCTGCAACCGGAAGCACGAGGGACGCTTGGATGCCGTTGTGGCAGGGTGCTCGCATGCAGGTCCACCTCGTCGACGGCACCTACGAGCTGTTCCGCCACTTCTACTCACCTCGCGGCGGACACCTGAACGACGCCGGCGAAGAGGTCGGCGCCGTCCGGGGTGTGCTTCGGTCGCTCGTGACGATGCTCGGCGAGGGCGTCACTCACCTCGGCGTCGCAACGGACCACGTGATCGAGTCGTTCCGCAACGATCTGTGGTCGGGCTACAAGGACGGCTCCGGCGTCGACAGCGATCTGATGCGTCAGTTCCCCTGGTTGGAGGAGGCGGTCACGGCGCTCGGTGTGACGGTCTGGCCGATGGTCGAGGTCGAGGCCGACGACGCGCTCGGCGCCGCTGCTGTGGTCGCAGCGGCCGATGACCGGGTCGAACGAGTCGTCATCTGCACGCCGGACAAGGACCTCGCCCAGTGCGTCGGCGGCAAGGTGTTGCAGTACGACCGAAGGGCTCAGCAGTACCGGGACGCCGATGGCGTGATCGAGAAGTACGGCGTGGAGCCGATGTCGATCCCAGACTGGCTGGCACTCGTGGGTGACAGCGCCGACGGGTTCCCGGGACTTCCGGGCTGGGGTGCCAAGACGGCGGCAGCGGTGCTTCGACGCTACGGCCACATCGAGGAGATCCCCCACGCTCCCGGTCAGTGGGACGTGGCGGGTGTGCGAGGCGCCGCCAAGCTGGCCGCCACCCTGGTCGAGGAGCTCGACCGAGCGCTGTTGTTCAAGCGGCTGGCCACGCTGGTCACCGACGTGGAGGTCGGTGCCGTCGACGACTGGCGATGGAGCGGTCCGACTGATGCTCTCCACGAGTGGGCGGCGCGACTCGATGCCGAGGACCTCGTCCGCAACGCCGAGCGTCTCGCGGCGGAGCGGACCGCAGGGGGCTGAGGCGGCGGTGCCGACCACGTCGCACATCGATGATCGACGTGCCGGCCTCGGTGGTCGCCGGTGGTGGCGGGACCGTCAGTCGAAGATCTGTCAGTCGAAGATCTCGGTGTACTCGACCGGGGGTGGGTGCTCGAGCTGTGCGTAGTCGCACTGGTTCGGCTCCTTGTCGGGACGCCAGCGAACGAACCTGGCGGGGTGGCGGAAGCGGCCCGAGGTCAGGTTCTCGTAGGTGACCTCGACCACGAGCTCGCAGCGCAGCGGCACCCAGTCAGCGGCCGCCCGGCCACCCGACCAGCGGCTCGGCGCCCCGGGCATGCGGATGCCGTCGCCGTGGGCTTCGGGTGTCGCCCACCCGCTCCATGGGTGGTGCTCCGCACCACCGTCGGTGTAGGGGGACAGCTCAGCGGCGAGCGTGCGCCGTTGAGACGCGGAGAACGCGGACGCGACGCCGACGTGGTGCAGCCGAGGTGGCGTCGCGTCGTCGAACAGGCCGAGCAGCAGCGAGCCGACCCCGTCCTCCTTGTGGTGGCGGTAGCCACCGACGACGCAATCAGCGCTCCGGTGGTGCTTCACCTTCAGCTGGACGCGCTTGTCCGACACGTACGGGTCACCGAGCGCCTTCGCCATCACCCCGTCGAACCCCGAGCCGTCGAAGCGTTCGAACCAGTCCGTCGCAACGGCCACGTCGGTCGTCGCCGGAGTCAGGTGCAGCGGCGGCGAGACCTCGGCGAGGAGCCGTTCCAGCGTCAACCGACGTTCGTGCAGCGGCAGCGGTCGCAGGTCGAGGTCGTCGAGGGCGAGCAGGTCGAACACCACGAGGTGCGCCGGCGTGGTTCCGGCGAGCATCTGCACCCTGGTGTCGGCGGGGTGGATGCGCTGCTGCAGCAGATCGAAGTCCAACCCGTGCGGGCCGGGCACCACGAGCTCGCCGTCCACGACGCAGCGGGGTGGGAGCATCCGCCGGATCGGTTCGAGGAGCTCCGGGAAGTAGCGGGTCAGCGGCTTCTCGTTGCGGCTGCCGAGCACGACGTCGTCACCGTCGCGGAAGACGATGCAGCGGAACCCGTCCCACTTGGGTTCGTAGACGTACTCACCCGAGGGGATCTCCTTGGTCGCCTTGGCGAGCATGGGCCGCAGCGGTGGGAGGACCGGGAGCCGCACCCGCGTGGTTCTACACCATGGGCGTCGTCGCAGGGTGTCCGTCCGATGACGGTCGGCGTGGACGCCCTCAGGAACCGAGGATCCGATCGAGGACGTCACGAAGGTCGTCGCCGATGACCAGGAGCTCCCGAACCCGTGGCTTGCAGAGGCCGTCGTCGACGGCGCGATCGAGGAACGCGATCAGGTCGTCGTAGTAGCCGGCGACGTTGAGGAGGCCCATCGGCTTGGGGTGCAGGCCCAGATAGGACCAGCAGAGGACCTCGAACATCTCCTCCATCGTCCCGACCCCACCTGGGAGCGTCAGGAACGCGTCGGCGCGATCGAACATCACTCGCTTGCGCTCCGGCATGTCGGCCACGACGAGCAGCTCGTCGAGTCCGGCGTGCGCGACCTCGGGCTTCATCAGGTGTTCGGTGATCACTCCGACGACGGAGCGACCGCCGGCGATCATCTCGTCGGCGACGATGCCCATGAGTCCCACCTGGCCGCCGCCGAAGACCAGGTCGGTGCCGCGACGCGCGAGCTCGCGACCCACGGCGCGGGCGGTGTCGGCATAGGTGGGGTCGGCTCCGACGTGCGACGCGCAGTAGACGCAGACGCGCGTCGGCCCGCGGCTCGGATCCTCCACGACGCCGGACGCTACCGTCCGGCGCGTCCCCGATCCCACCGCCTTTGGGGACCCAGGAGCCTCGCCGGTACCGTTCCATCCCATGGAGCACCCCATCCGAGAGCGGGTCGAGGACCTCGCCCAGCGTCGTGAGCTCGCGCTCACCCCCGGTTCGCAGCGTTCGATCGACCGCCAACACGAGCGCGGCAAGATGCTCGCCCGGGAGCGCATCGACCACCTGCTCGACGAGGGCTCGTTCCACGAGCTCGACATGCTCGCCCGCCATCGCGCCGGCGAGGCGCTCGGCGACCGACCGTACGGCGACGGCGTCATCACCGGCTGGGGCACCGTCGACGGTCGGAAGGTGTTCGTGTTCAGCCAGGACTTCACCGTGTACGGCGGAGCGCTGGGCGAGGTGTTCGCCGAGAAGATCATGAAGCTCATGGACCTCGCGATGAAGGTCGGCGCTCCGGTCATCGGGCTCAACGACGGTGCCGGCGCTCGCATCCAGGAAGGCGTGGTCTCGCTCGCGAGCTACGGCGGGATCTTCTACCGGAACGTGAAGTCGTCGGGGGTGACGCCGCAGATCAGCGTGATCATGGGCCCGTGCGCCGGCGGCGCCGTCTACAGCCCGGTCATGACGGACTTCATCTTCATGGTCGACGAGACGTCGTACATGTTCATCACCGGTCCGGACGTCGTGAAGCAGGTGACCGGCGAGGAGGTGAGCCAGCAGGACCTCGGTGGGGCCCGCACCCACACCTCGTCCTCCGGCGTCGCGCAGTTCATCTCGCCGGACGACAAGGCATGCCTCGACGACGTCCGCTACCTCCTCGGCTTCCTTCCGTCCAACAACATGGAGGAGGCGCCGGTGGAGCCGACGGCGGATCCGGTGGATCGTCGCTGCGAGGAGCTCTACGACTTGATCCCCGGCTCGGCGAACCAGCCCTACGACATGCGTGACGTCGTGCGGACCGTCGTCGACGACGGGGACTTCTTCGAGTACGCACGGGACTGGGCGGGATCGATCATCTGCGGCTTCGCCCGCCTCGGCGGCACGAGCGTCGGAATCGTCGGCAACCAGCCTGCGATGTACGCGGGGGTGCTCGACATCGAGTCGTCCTCCAAGGCGGCGCGGTTCGTCCGGACCTGCGACGCGTTCAACATCCCGCTCGTCACGTTCGTCGACGTGCCCGGGTTCCTGCCCGGCGTCGACCAGGAGCACAACGGGATCATCCGCCACGGCGCCAAGCTCCTGTACGCGTACTGCGAGGCGACGGTGCCGCGCATCTCGGTGATCACCCGCAAGGCATATGGCGGTGCCTATGTCGTCATGGACTCGAAGTCGATCGGGTCCGACCTGGCGTTCGCCTACCCGTCGGCCGAGCTGGCGGTGATGGGCGCCCAGGGTGCGGTCGAGATCGTGAACCGCCGTGATCTGGCCGAGGCGTCGGATCCGGTTGCACGACGGGCAGAGCTGATCGAATCCTACGAGGAGACCCACCTCAACCCGTGGGAGGCGACCGACCGCGGCTACGTCGACGACGTGATCGATCCGGCAGAGACGCGCATCAAGCTCATCGCCGCGCTGGAGCTCCTGCGAACCAAGCGTGAGGAGCTCCCGAACCGCAAGCACGGCAACATGCCGCTCTGAGCGGCCGGCGGGACATCGCGGACGAACTGGACGACGTGGAGCGAGGCATGGCAGTCGCAGACATCACACCTGAGCCCACCGATGAGGAAGCAGCCGCGATCGTCGCTGCGCTGCAGGTCGGTCTGCCGGGGGGTTCGTCGGAGACCCGGGCGCCGAACGTGTCGCGTTGGCGCTGGTCCGGGCGCTGGTGGTCCAAGCCGCTTCCGATGCGCCGTGGCCGTCCGGGCTGACACCCGACACCCCGCGTCCCCGTGACTCCCGCGGCCACCAGTGCCACGAACGGTCATGTGGATCCGGTCGGTGCGAGCGTGGTCGTCGTCGGTGCCGGCACCGCCGGCCTGAACGCTGCGCTGCAGCTCGCTCGTCGAGGGCTGATCGTGACCGTGATCGAGTCCCGCCGGCTCGGCGCAGGTGGTGCCCGTTGGGACAACGGCGTGCTCGCCTGGCAGTACACCCGTGCGGGGATCGCGGCGCCCGGACCGGATGAGGTGCACCACACCAGCGGCCGGACCCATCTGTACGGGCCGGGCGACGCCGGACCCGTCACCTTCACCGGGTCGACCGTCCATGCCGACATGCGACGGCTCAACGAGCGTCTGGTCGCATCGTGCCGCGCCGAGGGCGTCAACTTCCTCGACCGGGCGACGGGTCTCGTCCCGGAGCTCGTGGACCGACGAGTCCGGACCCTGGCGTTGGTCGCTGCCGAACCGGAGAGCGCTGTGCTGTCGAGCAGGCGGCTGCAGGCCTCGCTGTTCGTGGACGCATCGGGTCGACGTGGTGTGCTGCGGACCCAGGTCGCGTCGCTCGCCGAGTGGTGCCCTCGGGTTCCTCGGGATCTGCTGTGCACGGCGAGCCAGCACCACTTCGACATGGCCGACCGGGATGGCGCGCTCCGGTTCCTCGAGAGGCACCGGGCGACGCCGGGCGACACGGTGACGTGGGTCGGACTCGACGGTGGGTTCTCCGCCCTCGCCGTCGGTGTGCGGCCTGAGCTCGACGGCGTCTCGGTCCTGACCGGCACGATCGCGACCGGGCGTTGGGGTACGGGCCGCTCGATCCTCGACCGGTTCCTGTCGACGGCGCCGTGGATCGGAGCGCAGCACCATGGCGGCGACGGGCTGATCCCGCTCCGGCGACCGCACGCTCGACTCGGTGCGAGCGGCGTTGCGCTCGTCGGTGATGCCGCCTGCCAGGTATTCCCTGCCCATGGGAGCGGGATCGGGGCCGGGATGATGGCCGGCGCGATCCTCGCCGAACAGGTCGGTGCCCACGCCGATCCGGGATCTGACGATGCCCTCTGGGCGTACCAGCATGCCTTCCACTCCGAGCTCGGTGGCACGCTCGCCGCCTACGACGCATTCCGGCGCTGCAACTCGGCGATCGGTTCCGACGGCGTGCGTCGCATGTTCGCCTCGGGCCTGTTCACCCCTGAGATGGCGGGATCGGGGTTGGCGCAGCGTTGGCACGAGCCGTCGCTCGGACAGTCGGTCGCTGCGGCGCGGGCGTACGCACGTGACGTCGGTCTTGCTCGACAGATGGTGCCGTGGCTGCTCCGCTGCGCGACGGCCGAGCGGATGGGCGCGGCCCCACCCGCCGAGCAGGATCTCGGCGCGCTTCGCCGGTGGGACCGCCGCCTCGCCCGGGTGGTGGGAGGTTGAACCCCCTCTATCCTCGATCCACGTGACCGATGCAGCAGGCCCCGCGACCGGTTCGCACGGTCTGACCCCTCCCGAGGTCATGACCGTCGCCGACGACGAGGTGGTCGTGTTCCGGGGTGCCGTCGGCACCAGCTACGGGGGCTTGGTGCCGGACACGGCGGTCGTCCTCGACGGCGTCGACGTGCGAACGCTGCCCCGTCGAGGCGAGCTGCTGGCGAGGGTGGTCACAGCGAACGACGTGCACCTCGGTGAGACGGTGTGCGGTCACGTCGACGGAGCGGACTTCGAGACCTTCTCGGTCGGACCCGGTGAGTCGCCGTACCCCGAGACGATGAACGCCGCGGTGGTTGCGGACATGCAGCCGTGGGAGCCCGACGCAGTGGTGGTCAAGGGCGATGTCACCTCGAACGGCACCGACGAGGAGGTCGCACGATTCCTCGAGATCTACGGCGGAGCCTTCGGCGACCGACTCATGTGGGTCCGTGGCAACCACGAGAGCTACCACCGCCAGCAGCGGGGGGCCTGGCCGATGCAGGAGCGCGAGCTCGACGGCATCACGTTGGCGCTCCTCGACACCTCGCGGGACGAGACGATCAACGGACATCTGGCCGCGGACCAGCTCGACTGGCTGGACGAGCTCGGCCAACGAGCCGATCGACCGGTGCTCGTGTTCGGCCACCATCCGGTGTGGAACCCGGCGGAGGAGCGACGTCACGACCGGACCTTCGGGATCGTCCCCGACGACACCGAAGCCCTCGCGGATGTCTTCGCTCGGCGGCCGCGCCTGCTCGGGTACTTCGCCGGGCACACGCACCGCAACAAGCGGGTCGAGCTCCCCGGGGTGGGTGATGTCCCGTTCGTCGAGGTCGCATCGGTGAAGGACTTCCCCGGATCGTGGGCCGAGTACCGCGTGTACGACGGGCTCGTGCTGCAGATCCACCGCCGGGTGAGCGATCCCATGGCGCTCGACTGGAGTGAACGGACCCGCCACATGTTCGCCGGCACCTACGAGGGCTATGCGCTCGGCACGCTGGCCGATCGCTGCTTCGCGATCCGTGAACGCCCGAGACGTCGATGAGCACAGATGAGGCGCGATCCGGCCCGCTCGCCGATCTGCGGGTGATCGATCTCGCCACCGTCATCGCCGGGCCGGGCTGCGCCCGCTACCTGGCCGACTTCGGCGCGGACGTCATCAAGGTGGAGCGGCCGCCGTCGGGTGACAGCGTGCGAGCGATGGGCTGGACCGATCCCTCAGACGGACGGTCGATGTGGTGGAAGATCGTCGGTCGGAACAAGCGCACGATCGCTCTCGACCTCAAGGACGTCGACGATCTCGCTGTCATGCGCCGGCTCTGCGACGCCGCTGACGTGCTCGTCGAGAACTTCCGGCCCGGCACGCTCGAACGCCTCGGGCTCGCACCGGAGTCGTTGCACGAGACCAACCCCCGCCTCGTCGTCACCCGGGTGACCGGATTCGGCCAGACCGGTCCCTACCGCGACCGTCCGGGGTTCGCGACCCAGGCCGAGGCGCTGTCGGGGTTCGCCGCCATCAACGGCGACCCGGACGGACCGCCGCTGCTCCCTCCGATCGCCCTGACCGACGAGGTCGCTGCGCTCGTCGCAGCGTTCGCGACGATGGTCGCCGTCCACTCGGGCGTCGGCCAGGTGGTCGACGTCAACCTGATCGAGTCGATGCTGCAGCTGATGGGCCCGCTCGTCCCGCTCTACGGAGTGCTCGGCGAGACCCAGGAGCGGCTCGGTGCCGGCATCCCCTACACCGTGCCTCGCAACACGTACCTGACCGGAGACGGTCGCTGGGTGGCGGTGTCCACGAGCGCCGACTCGGTCGCCCGACGAGTGATGGAGCTGATCGGTCTCGGCGACGACGAGCGCTTCGCTGGGTTCGCCGGTCGGGTCGCCCACCGCGAGGAGATCGATGCCCGGATGGCGGCGTGGATGGCGGCACGCACCACCGACGAGGTGCTCGCCGAGTTCGAGGAGGCGCATGCCGCGGTGGCGCCTGTCTACGACATGGCCGACATCGCTGCGGACCCGCACTTCCAGGCCCGGGAGGCGATCGTGGAGGTCGACGGGTTCCCGATGCCCGGCGTCGTCGCCCGCCTGAGTCGGACCCCCGGGCGGGTGCGCTGGGTGGGCAGGGACCTCGATGCCGACGGGCGGGAGATCCGTGCCGAACTGGACGGAGCCTGAGCGCCGAGGACGTCAGACGTGCCGAGTTCGGTGCTCGGGTGGGTTCGGTGCCTGGGTGCTTCGGTGCCAGGGTCGGGCTGAGGGGCTGGGGGTCAGCTCTCGACGGCGGCGACCTCGATGCGGTCCTGGTTCCACTCCTGCGCCGATCGGAGCGCGGCCCTTGCCTGCGTCACGAGCTCGTCACCGCTGAAGGCGTGCGCCGGGTAGCAGGCGACTCCGGCCCACATCGTGTGGGTGCCGAAGCGGCTGACGAGGTTCCGTCGGGTCCGCTCGACGGTCCACACGGCGCCGTTCTCGGGCGTGTCCTCGAGGATGACGGCGAAGGTGCCGTCGTCCATGCGGCAGGCGATGTCGGCTTCGCGGACGGTCTGTCGGATCGCGTCGGCGACCCGTCCGGCCGGTGGCGGGCCCGCATCGGCATCGTTCTGGCCCTCGGTGACCTCCATGAGGCACACCGACACAGGTCGCAGGTGTCGACGCGCTGAGGCGAGCCTCGACTGGAGCGCGACCAGGAAGTAGGCCTCGGAGAAGAGCTGCGAGTCCACGTCGGTGAGCGTGGAGGGCCCCGATGCGGGGATCTGCTCGTGACCGCCGCGGGTCGCCGTGTCGTCCCCCGGGAGGAGCAGGGGCGTCGGATCCGGGACCGCAGCGCTGGTGTCGGCGACAGCGACGACCTCGGCAGCAGCCGCCGGGTCCGAACCGGCGGTCGGCCCGCCGGTGTGCAGTTCGCCCGAGCGCAGCGCGTCGATCTCGGAGCGGGCTTCGGCGAGCTCGCGTCGTGTCCGGTCGATCGTGCGGTCGCGTTCTGCGAGGTCCTCCTCGGTCGGCGATCCGCCGGTCTGCGGCCGGGCCCACAACGCGACGACTCCGGCGCCGATCGCCGCCGCACCTGCGGCGGCGCCGAAGGCCCCGGTGTCGAACACCAGCGCTGAGATCCCGAACGCGGCGCCCACGACGCCGAGGACGAGCGCGATCACACGAGCGTCAACCATGGATCTCCCATCGGCGTGCGATCGGTCCGACGTGAGGATTCGCCGGTGCCGCCGAGACGTCGTGGTCCTGCAGCGTCGTCAGCTCCTCGTCGCCAGGGCGAGATCGGCGATCTCGGTCATGATCCTCGTGAGCTCGAAGTCCTTGGGGGTGAACACGGCCGACACCCCGTCCTCCATGAGCTTGGGGCGATCGTCCTCCGGGATGATGCCACCCACGACGACCGGCACGTGGACCTCGGCGTCGCGCAGGAGGTGGACGACCTCCGGGACGAGCTCCAGGTGCGATCCCGAGAGGATGGACAGCCCGACCACGTCGACGTCCTCGTCGCGCGCCACCGCAGCGATCTGCTCGGGGGTGAGGCGGATGCCCTGGTAGATGACCTCCATGCCGGCGTCGCGCGCTGCGACGGCGATCTGCTCGGCACCGTTGGAGTGCCCGTCGAGTCCGGGCTTGGCGACCAGCAGGCGTGGCGGCCCGCCGACGGCCCCTCGGAGCCGTTCCGACAGCGCGCGCAGGCCTTCGGCGCCGGCGACGCCGACAGCGGCTGCGACACCGGTCGGCGCGCGGTACTCGCCGAACACGTCGCGCAGCCGGTCGGACCACTCGCCGGTCGTGCCGCCGACGCGGGCCAGCTCGATCGTCGCCGCCATGATGTTCTCGTCGCTGCGAGCGACGCGGTCGAGCTCGCCGAGCGCCCGATCGACGGCCGACTGGTCCCGACCGGCGCGCCAGGCGCGGACATCGGTGATCATCTCGTCCTGGACCGCCGGATCGACCTTGAGGATGCTGTCGTCGCCGGCGAGCGGCGAGTCAGCGGACTCGGTGAAGGCGTTGACGCCGATGACGGTGAGGTCACCGGACTCGATGCGGCGCATCCGCTCGGTGTGCGAGCGCACGAGGCGGCCCTTGAGCTCGTCGATCGCCTCGAACGCGCCGCCCAGCTCCAAGACGTCGTCGAGCTCGGACTGCGCGGCTTCCTCGAGGTCGCCGACCAGGCCGTCCATCACGACGGATCCCTCGAAGATGTCCGGGTACTCGAGCAGGTCCGTCTCCATCGCGAGCACCTGCTGGATGCGCAGCGACCACTGCTGGTCCCACGGCCGTGGGAGGCCGAGCGCCTCGTTCCACGCCGGGAGCTGCAGCGAACGTGCCCGGGCGTCGCGGGACAGGGTGACGCCGAGTGCCTCGAGCACGATCCGTTGGATGTTGTTCTCGGGTTGCGCCTCGGTCAGGCCGAGCGAGTTGACCTGCACCCCGTAGCGGAAGCGACGGGCCTTGGGATCGGTGACGCCGTAGCGCTCGGCGGTGATGCGGTCCCACATCCGGGTGAAGGTCCGCATCTTGGCGGTCTCCTCCACGAAGCGGATGCCGGCGTTCACGAAGAAGCTCACCGAAGCGACCACTGCGGGCATCCGGTCCTCGGCCACCTGGCCGGAGTCACGCACCGCGTCGAGCACGCCGATCGCGCAGGCGAGCGAGTAGGCGATCTCCTGGACCGGCGTCGCCCCCGCCTCCTGGAGGTGGTAGGAGCACACGTTCATCGGGTTCCACTTGGGGACGTGGGCGTTGCAGAACGCGAACATGTCGACGATCAACCGGCGGCTGGCGCCGGGCGGGAAGATGTAGGTGCCCCGCGACAGGTACTCCTTGACGATGTCGTTCTGGGTGGTGCCCCGCAGCGCCGTGCTGTCGACGCCGTGCTCGGCGGCGTTGGCGACGTAGAGGCCGAGCAACCACGCGGCCGTCGCGTTGATGGTCATCGAGGTGTTCATCTCGCCAGGAGGGATCCCGTCGAGCAGCGTGCGCATGTGACCGAGGTGCGCGACCGGCACGCCGACCTTGCCGACTTCGCCACGTGCGAGCTGGTGGTCGGGGTCGTAGCCGGTCTGCGTCGGCAGGTCGAAGGCGATCGAGAGGCCGGTCTGGCCCTTGGCGAGGTTGGTCCGGTACAGCTCGTTGGACGCCTTCGCCGTCGAGTGCCCTGAGTACGTGCGCATCAGCCAGGGGCGGTCCCGTTCAGGGAGAGAAGCCATGGCTCCATTGTCGGTTCTGGGCGCGGGCGGCGCCACATCGACGATGGCGCACCTCTCACAGCGGGGCGGAGCGAGGGCCACTGGTCCAGCGCCTGGGTGGGCGCTGGTGGCGATGCGTTTGGAGGGAGATCGTGTCCCCCGCTCCATTGCCCCGGCTGTGGGGTTGTGCCGGTGGGGGCGATGTCCACCGACACCAGTACTATCGGCGGATCGTCGAGCACCTTGAGCACTTTCGCCGGACGTCGCCTCCGGTCAGCGTCGATGGGTGACCTCTGGGCACCCGTGGCCCCGCTGGTCGCTGCCGACGGCACCGCCGACCTGCTGCTCGGGGACGACTTCTTCCCGTGGATCGTGCTCGCGCTTGGTGCGGCGATGGTCGTCGGCAACGTGCTGGCACTGCTGCGGCCGCCAGGCGACGGTGGGCGGGCACCGGTCGGTCGGGCCGCGGCGATGATCGGTGTGGGAGCGATCGCTGCGGTGTGGGGGATCGCCAGCCTGCTCCGCTGATCGGAGGGCGTCAGCCGCGAGCTGTCGCGCACTGCATGGCGAGCGCCTGGACGAGCTTCGTCAGCTCGTCCTGGTCGTTGTGCAGCACGAGGTCGTTGAACTTCTGCTCACCGACCCGCTTGATCATCCCGTCGACGATGCAGTTCGCGAGCTTCGCCGGGACGCCGCCATCGGCGAGCTGCTTCACGAGATCGTCGCGGACGCCACCGAAGCTGCTCTGCTCCGCCGTCGCCGGGCAGCGCGTCCCGGGGGGCGGCGTGGTCAGGTCCACGAAGTAGGACACCACGGCCTTCTCGATGCACGGACCGCCGCGGAGGAACGCGGTGTGACCGTCGCCTTCGTAGGTGAGCAGCACGCTGCCGGTCAGTGCGGCAGACATCTGCTGCGCCCACTGGTACGGCGTCGCCGGGTCGCCGACGGTGCCGATCACGAGGATGGGCGGAGCTCCGACCGCCGATGGGGTGGGTGTGGGCTCGGCCGGACTCGGCCAGTCGTCGCATCCGGTCAGGCCGGCGCCCAGCAGCGGTCCGAACGTCGGTGCGGCTGCGGTGATCCGGGCCTCTGCAGCTCGTGCCTCCGCCTCGGTCGGCCGGTCTCTCTGGTCGGCGCAGTTGACCATGGCCTGCGCGTCGCTCGAGTTGTCGTAGGAGCCGTCGGGCTGACGTCCGGTCTGGCGATCGACGAGCGCGAGGATCGTCGTGGCGCCGCCCGAGCGCACGTCCTTGATCGCCTGAGCGGTCATGCCCCACGTCGACGTGTCGTACAGCGCCGTCGCCAGGCCGTAGTCGAAGAGATCGCGAGTGAGGGTCCGGTCGCCTGTCGCAGCCTTCACGGTGACCGGTCGAGCTTCGAGGGATGTCCGCGTGGCTGCGATCGCGGAGGCCGCGTCCGGCTGGAGCGCGCAGCTCGCATCCTTGTCGCAGGTGGCGACGAAGTTGGCGAGCGTGTGCTCGAAGCCGGTGGCCTGGACCAACGCCTCGTCGACCGACGTGGTCGACGGGCTGACCGACCCGTCGAGCACCATGGCCCGGATCCGCTCCGGGAACTTCGCGGCGTAGGTGGCGCCGATCGAGGTCCCATAGGAGTAGCCGAGGTAGTTGAGCTTGTCGTCGCCCACGGCGGCGCGGATGCGGTCCAGGTCCGCTGCGACGTCCGCTGTGCTCATGTGCCGGACGAGCTGAGGGTTGCGACGCTCGCAGCTCTCGCGCAGCTCCTGCTGGTCGCGATCGAGGCGCTGGCGGTCTGCGTCGGTCTCCGGTGTCAGGTCGCCGGTGAGCTGCGCGTCCTTCTGGGCGTCGTCGAGGCAGTGCACCGGGTCGCTGTCACCGACGCCACGTGGGTCGAACGAGACCAGGTCGAACTGCCGGGTCAGCGTCGCGGGGAACATCGCTGCGGCACTGGCGAGGAACTCGAGGCCGGAGCCCCCGGGGCCACCCGGGTTGATGACGAGCGAGCCGATCCGCTGGTTCTGCGAACCCGTCGCGGGCTTGCGTGCGAGGGCGAGCTTGAGGGCGGGTCCATCGGGCTGGGACGGATCGATCGGCACGGCGAGCGAGGCGCACTGCAGTCCTGCCTGCGAGGTGAGCTTGCCGGTGCATGCAGACCAGTTCAGCGGCGTCGTCCGTTGGGACGAGGGTGCGTGGGTGCTCGTGGTCGGCCGCGGTGTCGACTGCTTCTTCGTCGCGACCGTCGTGGTGTCACGGCACCCGGCAGCCAGGAGGGCTGCAGCCGCGAGCAGTGCGACGGCGGCCGCAGCGACGTGCGGCCGGGGAGGGTTGGAGCGGGTCACGTGGGTCGAGGTTAGCGACGGCCGTCGGCGATCCGACCCCGTGCTGCTTCGGTGCCGAGCGGGCTCTCAGACGCCGCCCTGATGCAGCGGCTCTAGCGTTGCGGGCCCATGGCAGTGATCGACCTGGCCGACCGCCACGCCCGCCACCGCCAATCGGTGCTGCTGGTCGCCGTGGGTGCCTATGTCGCCATGACGCTGATGGCGAACGTCATGTCGGTGAGGATCGTCCTGCTCGGACCGTGGGCGATCGACGCCGGCACCCTCACCTACCCGCTGACGTTCACGTTGCGCGACGTGGTCCACAAGGCCGGCGGAAGGACCGCGGCGCGCGTCACGATCCTCACCGCAGCGGTCCTGAACCTGTTCATGGTGGTGGCGTTCTGGGTGACGGCCAAGTTGCCACCGGACCTGTCGGTGGGGGCTCAGCGAGAGTTCGGAGCCGTCCTGGTCCCCGTCGCCCGGATCGTGGTGGCGTCGATCGTCGCGCAGGTCCTGGCCGAGCTGCTCGACACCGAGATCTACCACCGGGTCATGGAGCGCCTCGGCGGCCGGCACCAGTGGGCGAGGGTGGTGCTGTCGAACGCCGTGTCCATCCCGACGGACTCGGTCGTGTTCGCGGTGATCGCCTTCGCCGGCAACGTGCCGGTGTCGGCGCTCGTGCAGATCATGTGGACGAACGTGCTGCTGAAGACGCTGACGACGGCGTTCACCTGGCCGTTGATCTACGCGGTGCGAGAGCCCGGTGACCCTGAGGACCCGGCAGGGGGTCACAAGTGACCTGACGGACCCGTCGGCGGCGACCGGGCGTCCTCAGTCCGCGGTCGCAGGTCGAGGAGCCGCCGTCACGGGTTGAGCACTCTCGCGTTGCAGCCGGGCGCCAACGTCCGGTCGAACGCTCCACTCATGAACCGGTCGAGCGGGGAGCCGGTGAAGGTGAGATCGGCGCTCGACTTGCCGCTGCCAGCGGCGGAGATCTGACCCGGGATCTGCAGGTGGCCGGCGGGACTCGCTGCCCCCGCCTTGCGGAACAACGCCAGCTCGAGGTGGCCTCGGCTGGCACCCGCGGGGCAGTAGCCGTCCGAGGCGCTGCGCAACGAGTCGAACAGTGCGACGCTCATGCAGTCAGCCGCGGCCGGCACCGCCCCCTCCGGTGCGGAGTCGCCGGGCTGGCAGTGGATGACCTGGTCGTCCATCCCCTGGCCGATCAGCATCGGGACCGGTGCGCCGTCGCGTTCGGGCACCTTCGGGAACGGGTTCACGCCGGCTGGACCGGGCAGGTTCCAGCGGATCCACGTGCACCAGGCGCCGACGCCACGATCCTTCTCTGATGAGGATGTCAGCTCCGCGCAGGTCCGGTCGACGGCGCCCTTGAAGTACTCGCCGGTGGTGTAGGCGGTGGGTAGGTTCCACATCTCTGGGACCATCATCTGGTGGGCTCTCGCGTCGCGGTATGGCGCTGCGAGACGCTGGACCTCCTTGGCGTCCGTCGCCACGCACAACGACGCGATCCGTGCCACCGACGTCGCTCCCTCGGCGGTCGTGACCGCACGGATGTCGAGGTCGGCGGCGTTCGCCGGGAACGCCGGGGTGGCGGAGCCGGCCGAAGGCTCACCTCGCTCCGACAGGGTGGTCCACGACCCGAAGATGTAGGAGAACAGCATCGGGCCGATCTGGACCTCGAGCGCCGGGATCGGCAGGCCGAGCACCTCGATCGAGTGGTGCATCTCCCAGTCGGCGAGACCGTTGCCGGCCTCGATGCCCTGCTCCTTCGGCTGGACGATGAAGTTCGAGGCGGGCGCGAGCGCTGCGACGCCGGACAGGTGCAGGGTCGCAGCGTCCGGGTTGGGTGCAGCCGCCTGGTAGGCGTCCATCATCTGACCTGCCCAGATCGCGGCGTGACCCCCCTGGGAGTGTCCCCACGTGATCGTGTCGTAGGCGTCCGGGACCTCGCTGCCGTAGGTCCGCTGCATCAGCTGGCTCGTCGCCCGGGCGGCATCGATCACGTCCGCCGCGGCGATGCGACCGACCACGTAGGTGTCGTTCGGCTGGTAGTCGGTGGCTGACACGACCCATCCGCGGTTGAGCGCGGTCTGCAGCGCGCCGTTGGCCGGCTCGCCGTTGCGTGCCCCGGGCCCGTTGCCCCAGGCGACGGCGTTGATGCCGTCGGCCATCTTCCCCCACAGGGACCGGTCCGGTGCCAACGACGGGAGGCAGGCCTGCTGGAGCCCGGAGGTGCCGTGGGCCCAGGCCAGCATCCGTCCGACCCTGGAGTCGGCGTCGCCGGTGGAGGCGAACTCGGCGGGGCCCTTCGCCGGAGCAGCCGCCATCCCGCAGACGATCTGGAGGTCGTGCTCGTCGATACCGGTCGACACGTAGGAGATCCGCCACGCGTGGGCGTCGGTGGGGAAGCCGGCCGAGGACTTGTACTGACCGTCGAGCTCGTAGGACGCGATCAAATCACCCGGACGTGATCCGGCTGGG